>DATACM010000357.1:0-10173 GCA_036259055.1 Acidimicrobiales bacterium
AGGAGCGAGCGGACTTCGCCGCCGAGCGCCGCCGCCTGATGCGCACGACCCTCCTCCGCGCCGGCGCCGCCGGGACCGGGCTGGGCGCCGCCCTCCTCCGGTGGATGGCCCGCCCGAGCCTCGCCGACGAGGCGCTCGACGTGCAGATGCTCCAGACGTCGGCGTCGATCGAGAACCTGGCCGTCGCCACCTACGAGAAGGCCCTCGGCCTCGACTTCATCGGCGGCGGGGCCGCCAACCCGACGGTGAGGGACTTCGTGAACAGGACTCGGGACCAGCACCGCGAGCACGCCGCCGCCTTCAACGCCGCCGTCACCCGGCTCAGGGGGCAACCGCAGACCGCCCCCGATCCCATCCTCGAGACGACGGTGGACAAGGCGCTCGACCCGGCACCCAACGGACCGGCGGCGGTCGTCGACCTGGCCATCGAGCTGGAGACGGCGGCGGCGCAGACCTACCAGACCAACGTGGCCGCCCTCACCGACACCCAGGCCCGGAGCCTGACGGGCAGCATCATGGGCGTGGAGGCCCAGCACGTCTCCGTCCTGTTAACGGTGAAGGTGCTGCTCGGTGCCAACCAGCCCGAGCTGATGGCCCTCGACCCGGCGAACGCCGCCAAGCTGCCCGAGGCGGTGGGCACCGCCGGCATCCCCGATCCCTTCGCCAAGACCGAGAAGGCCCGACCGGCGGACGAGGGAGCGATCGGGTGAGGAGCAGGCGGAGCTTCCACCTGCCGATCAGCCAAGGGGAGCTGGCCGCCCTGACCCGCGACCTCGACGAGCTGCACCACGCGACGCTGCCGGCCATGCGGTCGGCGGCGGCCGAATGGTCGGAGGAGCTGCGCACCACCCGCCGCCGGTTCCTCGCCGGTGGCGCCGCCTTCGGCGGCCTCCTGCTGGCTGGGTGCGGCGACGCGAGGGATGAGGGGGAGGAGACCCGCGGCGAGGTGCTGGGCGCCCGCCAGCCCCGTCCGCCGACCGGCGACTTCGCCATCGCCGCCCTCGCCGCGTCGATCGAGAACCTGGCCGTGGCGACCTACCAGATGGGCATCGCGGCCGCCGACGCCGGCCGGCTCGGGCCCGTCCCCCCGGCTGTGGCCGGCTTCGCCCGGACCGCCCAGCGGCACCACGCCGACCACGCCGGCGCGTGGAACGAGGTGCTCGCCAACGGAGGGCGCGTCACCGTCGACGGCATCGACGAGACGGCCGAGAGCGAAGTGGTCGACCCCGCCCTCGGCCAGCTGACCGACGTGGCCGGGCTGGCCCGGGTGGCCCTGAGCCTCGAGAACGTGGCCGCCGCCACCTACCTCAGGAGCATCGCCAACCTGGAGAACACCGGCGCCCGGAAGGTGGCGGCGTCGATCCAGCCGGTCGAGATGCAGCACGCCGCCATCCTGAGCTTCCTCCTGGGCCAGTACCCGGTGCCCGACAGCTTCGCCAAGGAGGACGGGGCCCGCCCGCTGAGCGACCGGATCGCCCAGTAGCCGCCCGGGCGGTTGAGGGCTCGCGCGGACGGCTCATAGAGTGCCTCACGCAGTACGAGCGTCGTGGTTGCACGGCCGAGCCAGGGAGGCCTCATTGAAGACGTCCGCCGCCCCCGTCAGGCCGCGGTTGCAGGCCTTGGCCGTCGTGGTGCTGTCCGCCCTTGCAGTAGTGCCCCTGGCGGGCGCGCCGGCGCGGGCCCAGACGGGCCTCGAGGGAGTCTGGGAGCGCACCGGCTCGCTGTCGGTCCCACGCTACGACCACACCCTCACGCTGCTCCGCAACGGCCGGGTGCTGGCTGCCGGGGGGCGGACGCAGGACGTTAGCCCACCGGTGAACTTCAACACGGCCGAGATCTACGACCCCGTGACCGAGCAGTGGACGCCGACGGGCTCGATGAACGACTATCGCTGGCAGCACACCGCCACCCTGCTGCCCGACGGAAGGGTGTTGGTGGCGGGCGGCTTCGGCGGCAGCCCCGTCGGCCTCACCACCAACGCACAGCCGGTTCTCGACACGGCCGAGATCTATGACCCCGCGACCGGCCGTTGGACGCGCACGGGGAGCCTCAACGTGCGCCGGGCCCTGCATGTCGCCGAGCTGCTCCCCGACGGCAGGGTGCTCGTGGCGGGCGGCCGCACCTGCGACCAGCCCCCGCCGGCGACGTGCAACTTCACGTTCGTCACCAACACGGCCGAGATCTACGACCCCGCCACCGGGCGGTGGACGTTGACGGGCAGCATGAGCGGCCCCCGCCACACGACGGGATCCGTCGTCCTTCCCGACGGGCGGGTCCTCGTGCCGGCCGGGTTCCAGGGCACCGTCGCTTCGACGAACGGCGGAGACGTCTACAACCCCGCCACCGGTACCTGGAGCCCCATCGCCCCCCTGAACGTCGCTCGCAGCCGCCAGGGTGCGATGCTGCTACCGGATGGACGCGTCTTCGTGGCCTTGGGGTTCCAGGGGGGCACCACGACCGAGATCTACGATCCGGCCACCAACAGGTGGACGCTAGCCGCCCCTCTGACCGGCTTCCCCAGTCGGTTCAACTTCGCCTATGCAGTCCTCCCCAACGGCCAGGTGCTCATCGCCAGTGGGCAGACGTTCCCGCCGTCAGCGCTCACCCGACGCTCCGACGTCTACAACCCGGCAACCAACCAGTGGGCGCCCGGCGGCGAGATGAACGACTTCCATGCGACGGGCAGCACGCTGTCCAACAGCTACGAGGCCGTGGTCCTCTCGGCCAGCCCCACCGCCTACGTGGCCGACCCGTACGTCTGCGGCCGCAACTGCGGGAAGGTGCTCGTCGCCGGCTACAGCCCGACCGGCACGTCCGAGCTCTACACCGCACCCGGGACCTGCTACGGCTTCAACGCCACCCTTGTGGGCACCACCGGGAACGACGACCTGGCGGGTACCTCCGGCCGTGACGTGATCCTCGGCCTGGGCGGCAACGACCGGATCGCCGCCCTTGCCGGCGACGACGTCGTCTGCGCCGGCGCGGGCGACGACCAGGTGGCAGCCGGTGACGGCAACGACGTCGTCCTCGGCGGTGACGGCCTCGACCGCCTGGCCGGTGGGGTCGGGAACGACGCCCTCTTCGGAGAGCGGGGCAACGACGACCTCAGCGGCGGGCGCGACGTCGACCTGGCCGAGGGCTACGTCGGCACCGACCGCTGCGTGGCCGAGACCCTACGAACCTGCGAGTAACCCGGGCACAGCTCGCGGTGGTTGGGGCGCCTGGCGCCGGTCAGGCGGGTGACAGGACGACGTCGATCCTGATGCGCTGGACGAGCGTTCCCCGGTCGCCTTGGGCGACGACGGTGAGCCGCCCCTCGCCTCCCCCCTCGACGGTGCTGTTCACGGGAAGGGGCTTGGTGAGCTCACCGGCGATCTTGCCCGTGCTGTGCACCGCGAAGCTCTCGATCGACGTCTCCGTGCCGGCGGGAAGGTTCGGGATGGCGACAGGGCCCGGAGGTGCCTCGGCGTCCTGCACCACGTCGAGCTCGTAGCGGTCACCCGCCCGGCTGCGCAGGGTGTAGGTCGAGGTCGTGTTCATGGTGATCCCGTTGATGGTCGCCGTGCTCGACGCTCGCCAGCGGGCGCCCGGCCCGACCGGCTCGCTCGGGAACGGCACCGTCAGGTTGCCGACCTGAGAGGCGAACGAGTCGAGCGTCGCCTTCATCATGGGATTCCTGACGCTGCTGGTGTCCATCGACAACGACTGGCTGCCACCCGAGCGGTCCACCTTGCCGGTCCCCCGCAACCCCTCCAGCTCGGCGAGCGCTCGCTCCGTCTCGGTGACAGCGGCCTGGTCGACCCCGGGCGTCGGCAGCACCGACCAGTCGCCGATCGTCACCGTGAAATGGGCGGTGCCGTCCGGGTCGACGCCGTCGATGCGTTGCTCCATGACCGCCCTGGTCGTGGGGAGCGCTCCGGCGGACAGGCGGTTGCCCTCCATGGACATGTCCAGCTCGACCTCGCTGACCATCGCCGCCCTGGTCGTGCTCCCCGGGGCGAGGCGAAGCTCGAGGCGTTGGCGTGGCTCCCTTCCCGCGTCCTCCACCGTGACCCGCCCGGCCGCCCCGCCGGCGCCGGTGGTCGCCGGCGACTCTGCCTGGGTGGTGGCGCTCGGCTGCGCTTCGTCGTCGTCGCCGCCGCCACAGGCGACGCCGGTGAGGAGGGCGAGGGCGAGCAGGACGGCGACGACGGAGCGGCGAGGGCGCATCGCCAATTCGTACCAGAGGACCGTCGGCCCTCGCGGGCGAACGTCGCTACTTCGGCAGGAGCCCCAGGTTCTGGGCCGCCCGGGACCCGACTCCCAGCAGGTCGCGGAGGAGCTGCTCGATGACGTTCTGCGGAGGCGGGGGTGTCGGGGCGGCGGGTGCCGGCAACGGCGCGCACAGCAGGTCGTGGTCGAGGTTGTGCTCGACCCACTGGACCATGGCGACGGGGCCGCCGGTGAAGGAGTACTGGGGGGCGCACATCGTGGCGGCGTGAGCGCGGTTGCGGGCTCCGGCCACCCACGAAGGGACGTCGGCCAGCACCGCCCCACCGGTGATGCGCCCCCACTGGTACCGCGTGGAGTAGGCGCCGACCGGGACGCCCTGGGACCGGAGGAAGGTGATCGACCCCAGGATGGCGGCGCGGTTGAGGCCCGTGTTGCGCGACCAGGAGTTGCCCGTCTCCACGTCGAGCCACCAGCTGTGACGAGCCGCCGCCCGGGTCTGGGACTGGGCATAGGCGAAGGCGTGCCTGGCGCCGTTGTAGCCGTAATTGAAGGCGCAGGCCGCCTCGTCGGCGGGGCTGCAGTTGGCGTTCGGGCTCTTCTGGCCGTACCAGTTCACCGCCGTGCTCGCCGTCCCGGGGTTGGCGGTGTTGATGTAGAAGGCCGCCTGCCGAGGGGCGGTCGCCGCCCAGGCGTACTGCGGCGCCAGGCAGGGATTGTTCTCGTAGGGCTTCCCGCCGTTGACGCCGACGATGCCCACGTCCCCGTCGGCGGGCACCGGACCGCCGCCGCACAGCGGCCACGAGACGTCGTAGCCCTTGCCCGCGGCGGCGGCCGCCCAGGAGGCCACCGACACCCCGGCGGCGAGGGCGAGGGCGGTGGTCAGCGCGGTGGCGGAGAGGCGGCGTCGGAGTCCCATGTCAGGCGCACGACCCTAGAAGCCCCGCCGGCCATTGCCAAGGACCCCCCCGGCCCGCCCGGGCGTCGATCGGGGCCGCAGCGAGAACGGGAAGATCGTCGAGATCACCAACGAGCTGGACCGCTCAGTACTCGGTGACCTTCCTGATCTCCTCCTGGATCGCCTTGTAGTCCTCGCTCTGGGTGAGGGGGAGCAGGCTCATGAGCTTGCCCATGTTCCCCGTGACCTTCATGCGGCCCTGCATGAAAGCGGCGTTGGGGTCGAGCTCGCCCTTCTGGATCTTCACGCTGTCGTCCCAGGAGAGGGTGAGGGTGAAGTCGGCGTCGGCGTCCTGTCCGAGGCGGGACTCGAGGAGCTTGCCGTTCTCCACCACCCAGTAATAGAGGATGTCGCCCTCCGGCCGGGTGACCCGGTACTGGATGCGTGCGGTGGCCCCCGGGCGCTCGGCGAACGCCTGGGCCAGCTGCTGCTGGTGGTCGAGCCACTCCTGGGTCAGGTACTTGGCCATGCACGCGCCTCCCTGTGGGCCCGGTCGGGCAACCGAGGGATCGTAGCCAGCGGGCGTCAGCGGCTGACGCGCTCCCGGATGCCGGCGAACAGGTCGTCCTCGGGGAGCGGGCTGTCGACCAGGCTGCGGGCGAGGATGTAGTCGTCGTAGCGGTAGGCGACCACGTCAGGGGGCAGGCCGAACCAGAACGGCGACTCGGGGTCGATCTGGGTCCGGTGGGCCAGCAGGGCCTCGCGCCGGACATGGTTGAGCTCGGAGACGTCGAGGCGGGTGGTGATGCGGTGATCGTGGTCGGGCCGGTCGAACCACTTGTCGTCGAAGGGCGACTCGAGCCCGAGCTCGAGGAACTTCTCGTGGATGGCCAGCATGCGAGCCCTCGACCAGGCCACGTAGTAGAGCTTGAGCGGCTGCCACGGCTCTCCCAGATCGGGATAGGCGTCGGGGTCGCCGGCCGCGTCGAAGGCGGGCACCGTGATCTCGTGCACCCGGAGGTGGTCGGGGTGGGGATAGCCCTCCTGGTCGTCGGGGTACGTCACGACCACCTGGGGCCGCTCCCGCCGGATCACCGCCACCAGGCGGCCGACGGCCTCGTCGAGGGGCGCCTGGGCGAACGACGCGGGGTCCTCGTTGGTCGCCGTTCCCGGCATCCCAGAGTCGCGGTAGCCGAGCAGGACGACCTCGTCGTAGCCGATCACCTCGGTGGCCCGGGCCAGCTCCTCCATGCGCACCTCGGGGAGTCGCTCTCGGATCTCGGGCCGGTCGACCGAGGGGTTGAGGATGTCGCCCGCCTCCCCACCGGTGCAGCACACGAGCACGCAGCGCACCCCCTCGGCGTGGTAGTGCGCCACCGTGCCCGCCCCCTTCGACGCCTCGTCGTCGGGGTGGGCGTGGACGGTGAGCAGGCAGAGGTGCTCGTCCATGCGGCCAAGGTACCGCCGACACCGGGCATCGTCGGTGGCTGGCCGCCGCCCCGGGCGACGGCCAGACTGGCGCCCATGAAAGTCGCCTTCGTGGGCTCGTTCTCCACTGGGAAGACCACCCTCGCCAACCTCTTCGCCAAGGAGTGGGACTATCCCTTGCTCCCCGAGGTCGCCCGCGAGGTCGTCGAGCTCGGCTTCCCCCTCGACCAGAGCGCGACCGCCGAGACGGAGACCCTGATCTTCCTCAAGCAGTGGCACGCGGAGGTGACCCATGAGCACTTCGTCGCCGACCGGTCGATCTACGACGTGCTCGCCTACGCCGACTGGGTCATGCAGCACGAACGGGAGCCGCGCAAGGAGGACCACCTCTGGGCAGTGGCGCGCGAGATCGCCATGCTCGACCTACGGGCCCGCTACGACCACGTGTTCTACCTGCCGGTCGAGTTCCCGATCGTGCTGGACGGGCTCCGACCGAACGATCCCTCCTTCCAAGGCGACATCGACCGCCGCATCCACCGTCTGCTCCAGTCGGCCGACGTCACCTTCCACCCCCTGAGCGGTTCGGTCGAGGCCCGCCAGGACCAGGTCAGGGCGGTCGTGGGGGGCGTGCCCGCCCGATGATCACGGCGCGGGTGTACCACGGTGGCGACGTCAAGGAGATCGACTCGGCCGACATCTCCGAGGTCCTGGGGGAGCCCGACCGCATGCTGTGGGTCGACGTCTCCGACCCGATCGACACCGACCTCGAGTGCCTCCAGGACGAGTTCGGCCTCCACCCGCTGGCCATAGAAGACGTCCGCCACCGTCACCAGCGTCCGAAGCTGGAGAAGTACCCGGGCCACGACTTCGTCGTCGCCTACACCGCGGGCCTCCAGGAGGTCGACATCTTCATCGGCCCCTCCTGGGTCGTCAGCGTGCGCGAGCGCGACTCCCACGGCCCGGCCTGGTCGATCGAAGGCGTCCTCACCCGCTTCGAGGGTGCGAGCCCCAAGGAAGCCACCCCCGGCTTTCTGCTCTACGTCCTCCTCGACGTGCTGGTCGACGGGTGGTTCGCGGTGACCGAGGCGAGCGAGGACGCCCTCGAGGAGCTGGAGGACCGCATCTTCGGCGAGCACGACGACGATCAGGACCTGTCCGTGCAGCAGGCCATGTTCGACACCCGGCGCCGCCTCTTGACCTACCGCCGGGCCATCGCCCCTCTGCGCGAGGTGGTCGGCTCGCTCATGCGCCGGGAGGTCCGCTGGATCGACGGCGCCACCGCCACCAACCTCCAGGACGTCTACGACCACGTCCTGCGGGCCGTCGACCACCTGGACAGCCAGCGGGAGCTGTTGGACAACGCCGTCGACGCCCACCTGGCCATGACCTCCCACCGGGTGAACCGGGCCATGGAGCGGATGACGGCGTGGGGCGCCATCCTCCTCGGCGCCACGTTGGTGGCCGGCATCTACGGCATGAACTTCGACCACATGCCCGAGCTCGGGTGGAGCCACGGGTACCTGTGGGCCCTCGGCGTGATGGCCACGATCACCATCGTCGGCTACCGCTACTTCAAGGGCAAGGGCTGGCTCTGAGCCCGGCGCCGGCGGCGACCGCCGGCCGCCTTGACCGCCTCCTGGACCGGGTGTAGGACTACTCGGCGGCGAGGCGGAGGGAGTCGCAGTGGACCAGTGGGCGGCAGGTGGCACGGGTGGCACCCAGGGGGGCGGGGACGCCGTCTCCCGATCCGAGGGCGGGGAGACCACGGGGCGGTTCATCGTCGTCCTGAGCAACGAGGTGCAGGGCGACGCCGGCGCCATGACCCAGGCCCTCCAGTCGGTCGCCGGCGTCTCCCGCGTGGCCAGCTCCCTCGACTACGAGTCGCGGGCCCTCGACGTGCGGGAGGCGGCGTCGGCCGACGCCACCGTCTTCCCGACGCTCGGGGTGGCGGTGCTCCCCGCCGACCGCAACCGGCTGGCCTCGATCAACACCGCCGTCGCCCAGGACCCTCGCGTCGTCGCCGTCGAGCCCGAGCGCATCCTCTACGTCCGCTCCGAGCAGGCCGGCGCCTCGCTGGAGTACGCCCGCGGCTACCGCGACGGCGTGGCCCATCTCTACGAGCAGCTGACGTCGGGCGCTGACGGCGCCGCCCTCCAGAGCCACGCGCGGCCGGGGTTCGTGGACAACGACGACTTCACCTGGGGGCTCCAGGCGACGAAGGCGGACACGTCGAGCCACGACGGACAGGGCGTCCGGGTGGCCGTTCTGGACACCGGCTTCGACCTCGAGCACCCCGACTTCGAGGGGCGGCCCGTGACCGCCCAGTCGTTCATCACCGGTGAGACGGCGCAGGACGGCCACGGGCACGGCACCCACTGCGTGGGCACGTCGTGTGGGCCGGCCAACCCGTCCGAGTCCCGCCGTTACGGGGTGGCCGGAGGGGCGGAGATCTTCGTGGGGAAGGTCCTGAGCGACCAGGGGTCGGGCTCCGACGCCGGCATCCTCGCCGGCATCGAGTGGGCCATGGCCAACGGCTGCCAGGTCATCTCCATGTCCCTCGGCGCCGACGTCCGCCAGGTGTCCCGGGCCTACGAGGCGGTGGGCCGGCGGGCCCTCGACGCCGGCAGCTTGATCATCGCCGCCGCCGGCAACAACGCCCAGCGCAGCGGCGGCAACCCCGGCTTCGTCGGGATCCCCGCCAACAGCCCGTCGATCATGGCGGTGGCCGCCATCGACAACCGGTTGCGGATCGGCGACTTCTCCGCTCGCAGCAACCCCGTGCGGGGCGGCCAGATCGACGTCGCCGGGCCGGGTGTCGCCGTCTTCTCGTCGTGGCCGATGCCCCGGCGGTACAACACGATCAACGGCACGAGCATGGCCACTCCCCACGTGTCGGGCGTCGCCGCCCTCTTCTGCCAGGTCACCGGGAAGAGGGGGGCCGCCCTGTGGTCAGAGGTCATCCGCGCCGCCCTCCGCCTCAACCTCCCGTCGGCCGACGTGGGCGCCGGCCTGACGCAGGCACCGCAGTAGACGCAGGCCGTCTCGGGCGCCGGGCCGGTAGGGTGAGGTGGCCGCCATGACCACCAGGATCACCGTCACCATCGACGACGATCACCTGGCCCGAGCCGACGAGGTCGCGGACCAGCTGCGGGCCGCCGGGATGACGGTCGAGCAGGTGCTGGGCACCGTCGGGATCATCACCGGCTCGGTCGGGCCGGGCCAGCGGGCCTCGCTCGAGGCGGTACCGGGTGTCGCCGCCGTCGAGGACGAGACGACCTTCCGGATCGCCCCGCCCGACGCCGAGGTCCAGTAGCGCGTTCTACGCCGTCAGAGCATCTCGAGCGGTTGGGGCTCGGTCGGCGGCGGGAAGGCGCGGTCGAGCTGGTCGGACAGCGGTGATTCTGGCACCGGAAAGTGGTTGATTTGCGCGCTTTTGGTCACCCAATTCGCCGGAGGGCGGGATCAGCCCTGGCGGTTGGGGCCGGCCCGTTGGATGTCGATGCGGACGATGACGCGCCGTTGCTGCTCCATGGCCCGGCGGTAGTCGTCCCAGTCGGGGTGCTCTCCGGAGATCGACCGGTAGTAGTCGACGAGGGGCTCCATGGCCTCGGGCAGGCTGACGATCGTGGCGATGCCGT
>DATACM010000358.1:0-1679 GCA_036259055.1 Acidimicrobiales bacterium
CGCGATCGCCCGGCCGGCGCCCTCGCCCTCGGGGTGCGGGGCGACCAGGTCGTAGCCGTCGGCGGTGCCGCCCGCGCCGGCCAGCCGGGCGTGGACGCGGGCTCCACGGGCACGGGCGGAGTCGCCGCGCTCGAGCACCAGCGCGGCCGCGCCCTCCCCGAGCACGAACCCGTCGCGGGCCTTGTCGAACGGGCGGGAGGCACGCTCGGGCTCGTCGTTGCGGGTGCTCATCGCCCGCATCGCCGCGAAGCCGGCCATCGGCAGCGGGTGCACGCAGGCCTCCGCGCCGCCGACCAGCACGACGTCCGCGCGGTCGAAGCGCAGCAGGTCCAGGCCCCAGCGGATCGCCTCGGCGCCGGAGGCGCAGGCGCTCACGGGCGCGTGCACGCCGCCCTTGGCGCCGATGGCCAGCCCGACCGCGGCGGCCGGGCCGTTGGGCATGAGCATCGGGATGGTGAAGGGCGAGACCCGCTTGGGGCCCTTCTCCTCCAGGACGTCGTCCTGGCCGAGCAGGGTCAGCGCGCCGCCGATACCGGTGCCGAAGACGACGGCCACCCGCTCGGGGGCGACCCCGGAGTCGGCGGCCCCCGAGTCGCGCCAGGCCTCCTCGGCGGCGACCGCGGCCACCTGCTGGCTGCGGTCGAGCCGGCGGGCGCGGACGCGGTCGAGCTGTCCGGCCGGGTCGGCGGCCAGGCGGGCGACGAGCTGGGCCGGGAACTGCTGGACCCACTCGTCGGTGATCCGGCTGACCCCCGACCGCCCGGCCAGCAGCGCGTCCCACGTGCTGGCGACGTCGCTCCCGAGCGGCGTGGTGGCACCGAGACCGGTGACGACGACGTCGCCGACGGACGTGCTCATGACGGGTTCCTCCTGGGACGTGCGGTCAGGGGCCAGGCGTGGCCCCGCTGCGTGGCCCCGTCGCCGGCCTCGTCCCCAGACTCACCCCGAGCTTTCGAGGGGTGAGGTGGACGGGGTCCTTCCACGGTGGGGGCAGCGGGGTCCTCGTTCAGGCCTTGTTCTGCTGGATGTAGCTCATCGCGTCGCCGACGGTCTTGATGTTGGCCAGCTCGTCGTCGGGGATGGCGACGCCGAACTTGTCCTCGACCGCGGTGGCGATCTCGACCATCGACAGCGAGTCGACGTCGAGGTCCTCCGTGAACGACTTCTCCGGGGTGGCGTCGGCGGGCGCCACGCCCGCGACCTCCTCCAGGATCTCGGCCAGACCGGTCTGGATGTCCTCGCTCACGCGCGGTCCTCTCTCTCGGGTGGGGCGGGGGGCTCCCGCCGTCGGGCCCCTGTGGCCCGGGGATCTGTGGCGCCGGTCAGGGCAGGACGACGACCTGGCCGGCGAAGGTGAGGCCGGCTCCGTACCCCAGGATCAGGGCGAGGTCACCGCTCCTGGCCTCACCGGACTCGAGCAGCGCCGACAGCGCCAACGGCACCGAGGCCGAGGAGGTGTTGCCCGACCGCACGACGTCGCGTGCGATGACCGTGCTCTCGGGCAGCCCGAGCCGCTTGGCCATCAGTTCGATGATCCGCAGGTTGGCCTGGTGCGGCGCGAACACGTCGATGTCCTCGGGGCCCACGCCGGCGCGCTCCATGGCCGTCAGCAGCGTGGCGGTGAGCCGGGTGGTGGCCCAGCGGTACACCGCCTGGCCGGCCATGCTCATCGCCTTCTC
>DATACM010000359.1:0-2512 GCA_036259055.1 Acidimicrobiales bacterium
GTGGTCGTCGTTGTCGCCGTTGTGGTCGTCGTTGTCGGCGCGGTGGTCGTCGGCGCGGTGGTGCCGGTGCCGGTGGTGGTGATGTCGACGCACCACCCGCTGAACTGCCCCGGCTGCGGCGGGCCGGGGTCGTCGTCCACCACGAACAGTCTCCACTCGCCGTTGGGGTTGATGCCGTTGAAGGCGGCCAGGGAGCTCCCTCCGACCGCGGGCGCGGGCGGCAGGAAGACGTCCTCGTTGTTGGGCACGAACTGCTCGGGGTCGTCGTCGTCGTCGGTGGGCCGGTAGGTGCCGGAGAGCAGCTGAATGTCGGTCTGGGCCGGCGAAGCGGCCTGGTCGTCGAACGTGAGGTTGACGTTGTTGGCGGGGTCGGCGACGCCGTCGTTGTTGCCGCCGATGTCGGACATCACCAGCACGCTCGTGCCGTTCGGCGCGACGAGGAGGACGTCGGCGTCCTCGGGGAAGGGATAGGTGAACCCGTTGAGGATGACGTTCACGTCCGTGACCGTCCCCGTGAAGCCGGTGACGTTGATGACCGAGGGGTAGGGGGCGAACGGCAGGACGGCGGCGGTCGGCTGGCCCGGCGGCGTGAACGTGATGGGGTTGTTGTTGCAGACCTGGACGGCGCCCGATCCCGTGCTGACGAGGGGGACGAGGAAAGCAGCTACGACCATCGCGCCGAGGATCGTCCGCCGCTGTCGGGGAAGAAGTTCTCCCAGCCTCACGCCTGTTCTCCTTCGATGGCGAGCCCGTCGGTTGCTGGAGCGTCGCACCCTCTGACGCCGCTGCTGAGGCCGCAATACTGCCATGTTGCGGCTACCGCCGTGCGTAGCCGCCGCTCACGAGGGCGGGCAGGACGTCGCTGATGGGTTGGCGCAGGACGGCGTCGGCCAGCCCGTCGTACGGCGTGGGCTGGGCGTTGACGATCACCACCCGAGCCCCGTTCGTACGGGCCAGCGGGACGAGGCCGTTGGCGGGCGACACTCGGAGCGTGGTCCCGACGGCGAGCAGCAGGTCGCACTCGGCCGCCGCCCGCCCCGCTCGGTCGAGGTCGGTGGCGCGGAGCGCCTGCCCGAACGAGATGGTGGCCGCCTTGAGGATCCCGCCGCAGCTGCGGCAGGACGGGTCCTCCTCGCCCGCCCGGAGCCGGTCGAGCACGGGCGCCATCGGCCCTTCTTCCTCGCAGGAGAGACACCTCACCCGCCGCATCGTGCCGTGGAGCTCGACGATCCTCGCCGGGTCGTTCCCCGCGAGCTGGTGGAGCTCGTCGGTGTTCTGGGTGACCAGCGCGTGCAGGCGGCCCTGGCGCTCGAGCTCGACGAGGGCGAGGTGGCCGGGGTTGGGCCGGGCCTGCCAGACCGGTGATTCGAGGCGGGACCGCCACGTGCGCTTCCGGACCTCGGGATCGGCCAGGTAGGCCTGGATCGTCGCCGTGCGCTCGGCCTGCGGGTTCCGAGTCCACACCCCCTGGGGCCCGCGGAAGTCGGGGATGCCCGAGTCGGTGGAGATGCCGGCGCCGGTCAGGGCGACGATGCGCTCGGCGCTCGCCACCCAGCGGCCGACCTCGGCCAGGGAGTCGGGCGCCATCCCGCCAGCCTGGCACTGCCTTGACGGCCAGCGAAATCATGGGGAAGAATGAAAACACATCAAATCACCCTGACTTCCTCCATCCTCGGTGATGCCCCTCGTCAGGAGGCACCATGAGCACCGGCCTGCTGCACGTCGCCACTTCCTCGACCGCGCCCGCAACCGCTGCCGAGCAGCTCACCGTGGCCGTCCGTCCGTGGCCTGACGGCGTGATCGACGCCCTCGGCCACGATCCCCGGTCCAGCTACGTCGAGCAGTTCTGGCTCGGCATCCTCGGGCCGTCCACCACCTGGCTCCTGCGCCGGCTCGCGGCCGGGCTCGACGCCAACCCCGGCGGGTTCGACCTCCCCCTCGCCGACACCGCCCGCGCCCTCGGCCTCGGCACCAAGGGCGGTCGCCACTCGCCGTTCATGCGGGCCCTCGGCCGCTGCTGCCAGTTCGGCCTGGCCGAGGCCCGGGCCGACGGCGTGCTCGCCGTCCGCCGCAAGCTGCCGCCGCTCAACCGCCGCCAGCTGCTCCGCCTCCCGCCGTCCCTGCAGGCGGCCCATGCCGAGTGGCAGCAGCAGCAGCTGCGAACGCCCGCCGCCGAGCAGCTCCGCCTCCGGTGCCGGCGCCTCGCCCTCAGCCTGGTCGAGCTCGGTGAGGACCTGGAGGCCACCGAGCGCCAGCTCGAGCGGTGGAAGTTCCATCCGACCCTGTCACAGGAGGCCGCCCAGTGGGCGTGGGACCGCCACCGCCGGGCCCTGGCCGCCGCCCAGGGCCTCGACCTCGACCCCGACGGCGGCGGCGACGCCGCCGCCTAGCCCGACCCAACGCGACCACCTGACGGAACTGTTCGCCGGAGTGGCTCTCCAGCGACCACTTCGCCGATCAGTTCGTCTGAGTGGCTCCCCGAAGATCCCCCCATCGGGGGGGGGGGGGGGGG
>DATACM010000360.1:0-6330 GCA_036259055.1 Acidimicrobiales bacterium
ACCGGTCGTACGAGACGGCCCGGCGCATGGCCGCCCTGGCCGCCGAGCTGCCGATCAAGCACGTGGGCGTCATCGCCAACAAGCTGCGCCGGCCCGGCGACCTCGAGGCCATGGCCGAGTACTGCGAGCGCCACAGCCTCAACCTCGACGGCCACCTGCCCTGGAGCGACGCCGTCCTCGACGCCGACCTCATGGGCACCCCCCTTTACGACTACGAGCCCGACAACCCGGTCGTGCTGGCGGTCGACGAGGTCGCCGACCGCCTGCTGGCGCTGCCGCTGTCCCGCTGAGCTGACCGCGGGGCGACCGGCCCCTGGCCCCCGCGTAGCGCGGGGGGAGGCAGAGGCGGGGGGGCGATGCGGTCGCGCAGGATCCCCGTCGCGGCAGCCAGGAGCCCGCACGCGGTGAGGACGATCGCGGTCGAGGTCACGGACCATGGCGCGTCGACCCTGGAGGCGAGCCACGAGATGGCTCCGACGACGCCGACCGCGGCGGCGGCGCACAGGGTCAGCGTGAGATGGAAGACGGCGCCTGGGAGGGTGCCGTCCCGGTAGCTCAGCGCCGCCGCCGCCACGCGGACGGCGAACGCCATCAGCAGCAGGACGGCCCCCTGGACGAAGAGGGTGGCAATGCGACCGGCGCCGTACCCCGCGGTGACGCCACCCAGGGCCAGGCTCAGGCCCAGCCCGAGGCAAGCCATGACCCCGTGCACGGCTTCGGCGGCCACCACCCGGCTCGCCGTGGCTCCCGGCACCAGCACCAGGGTGCCCAACCGGAGGTGGCGCGCCAGGCCGGAGAGGTAGGCACCGGTGACCGCGCCGAGCGGCCCCACGAGCGCGAAGAGCGGCACGAACTCCGGGGCGAACCCGCCGGTGAGGACGGAGGTCACCGCGAGCAGGAGCAGCGACCATCGCTGGTAGTTGGCCCGGCGGAGGACCGCCACCTCGAACCACAGGATCGACGAAGGACCGGTCAACCGGGCCAGACCCCGGAACGACGGCTTGGGATCGTGAACCGCCGCCGGCGTCGAGGTCACGCTGAACTCCGCCCAGAAGGCGGCGTCCAGCGTGAGCTGCTCCCGCAGGCCGGGTCCGCCGGCCCGGCAGAGGAGGGCGCCGACGGCGGTCATCGAGGCCAGCGTGGCCACGGCGGAGGCGTCGTACTCCCCGAAGAGGACGGCGCCCACCGAGCGGGCGAGCGACGACGCGGCGGCGCCGTCGACGGCGTCGCCTGCCGGGGCCCCGGTGGCGAGCTCGAGCCCCAGAGGCAGCACCACGGCAGCGCCCAGGGCGATGCCCAGCCCGGTCGTCGCCCTCGCCGGCGTCTTCGAGCCACGGGCGCTGCCGGCACCCACGCTCAACACGACCAGAGCCACGAGGAGAGGCGTGGCACCCGCCGCTCGGGAGAGGAACATGCCGGGGGGGCTGTCCAACGCCACCGTTCCGACGACGTCGACCACCGCGCCGCCCACCACCCAGAACGCGCACCGGCGGACCGCCTGCCAGACGAGCTGGGCGGCGATGACGTGGCCGATGGGGAGAGGCGAGGCGTAGACCCACGCCACGTCGGCCGGCGTGCACGGGAAGCGAGAGCTCTGCGGCCCGGTGGCCAGGCTCAGGGCCGCCAGGAGGAGGACGGCGTACCCGACCTCGGCCTGCAGGCGGCCGGACGGGCTCACCCCCGAGCCGATCGGGCTCTCCGCCGCTTGGCCGAGGACGAAGAACTGCACGGCGACGGCAACGACCACTCCGAAGGCGACGAAGGCGACCATCCGGCCGGGGACGTTCACGACGACGCTCCGCAGCGCCTGGCGCAGGCGCAGACGCAGGTAGTCAGTCATCAGCGGGCCACACGTCGAAGTGCTCGACCAGCCGGCGCTTCCAGCCGTCGAGGTGCGGCGCGCCCCTCGGCACCTCAAGCGTTGCCGCCACCACGCCCTCCTGGAGGAGGACGGCCCGGTCGGCGACACGGCCCATGAAGTCGATCTGGTGCGTGGCGACCAGCAGGGCGGCACCGGCGGCGGCACGTGCGGACAGCCAGCCCTCGAGCCAGGCGAGGGCCAGGGGGTCGAGCCCGACGGTGGGCTCGTCGAGGACGTAGAGCGCCGCCCGTTGCAACACCGCGGCGGCGAGCATGACCCGCTGCCGCTGGCCGCGGGAAAGCTCGCCGCCCAGCTGGTCGGCGATCTCCTCGATGCCGGTCGCCTGCATGGACTCGGCGATCGCCTCGTCGATGGGACCCGGCAAGCGGAAGGCCTGGGCCCTGAAACGAAGGTGCTCCTCGACACTGAGGGTCGGGTACAGGTCGGGGTTGTCGGGCACCAGGGCGGTGCTCTGACCGGCACGCAGGGTGCCAGGGGGCGCTCCCAGGACCGAGATGGAGCCCGCGTCGGGGCGCATGAGACCGACGATGCAGCGGACCGTCGTCGTCTTTCCCGCCCCGTTCGGCCCCAGCAGGGCCACCGTCTCGCCCGGACGGACGTCGAAGCTGACGTCGTGGACGCCGTTGCCGGAGGAGTACGTCCTCCGCAGTGAGCACACGGCGAGAACGGGCTCGACCTCAGCGTCGGGCATCACCGCCATAGGGCCTCCACTCGCCGTCGTTCCGTCGCCAGGAGCGGCCATCCCAGCAGCAGCAGGTTGAAGAGGAGGTGAGCTGCGACGGCGGCGGCCAGGCCGGCCACGACGAACACCGCCCCCAGCACGCACCCGAAGGCGAACAACTCGAGGGACCTGAGCCTCCGAGGGCGGACGTCGCCGACGTCGTGCGTAGCCGACCACACCGCGGCGGCGACGGCGACGCCGATCAAAGGCTGGCCGAGCAGGTACCAGGCGAGTGACACGATGACCAACCGGTACAGCACCTCCTCGCCGATGGAACTCTGGATGCTGGCGCCGATCAACTCGCGCCACGAGTATCCCAGCCGTCGCAGCGTCGATGGAGGGAGCTCGGCGGTGGCGGCGAGTCGACCCCTGGCGCTCAGGAGCACATAGGCGGCGGCCGTCAGCCCGAGCCACATCGACGCCACCGCCGCCCCGACCGCGATCTGGATCGGCACCGAGGGCGGGGCCGCGGCGCCCGCCATCGACAGGAGCTCCCCGCCCACCGCGACACCGGCGGTCACGAAGCCGCCGTTCACCAGCGCCGCCACCGCCGTCTCACGCCGGTGGCGCCGCCGGCACGCGGCCAGCGGCTCCCGGCCGTCGAACTCGTAGACGACCGCCCGGGGGAACATCTGCGGCTCGCCCGCCATGACCGAGGCGAAGGTGACGAGCCCGAGGACGACCGCCCACCCGAGCTGGGGGATCTCCCGGTTGACCGCCAGCACCAAGCCGCCGCCCACCAGGGCGAGCGCCATGCATTGCATGGCCGCGCGCTGCAGCCGTCGGCACCGGCGATCGGCGTGGAGCACGCCGTCGAGGGCGTCGTTCGCGATCGAGGGGCGCGTGGTCACCCCCACCACCCGTCCGTTCCACGACTCGACGGTCACCGCCACCCTCGCCGGGACCGGCTCCTCGACGAAGGTCGCCGCCTCGGGGTTGGGAGCCGCTTCCGAGCGCAGGTCGGCGGCAGGGGCACCCCCGGGCACCCTCGCGCCGACGGAGGCGCTGACGGCGCCGTTGGGCAGGATCGGCGGCGGCAGCACCGTCGGCGGGGTGGGCCGGCCCAACGCGCTGACGGCGTTCCGGCTCCGGCCCGCCATCTGAAGGAAGTTGACCGTACCTGTGCCGCCGAGCCCGACGACGATGGTGTCCTCCCGTCCCCAGAACCGCACCCTCCACCCGTAGAGCAGGCCCCACCGCAGGAAGGCGGGCACCACCGCGTCCACGACGTCGAGCTGGTGCGCCTGCTGGAGGAGCCCGGGATCGGAGCAGGGCACGGCGAAGACCGGCCAGTCGGTCACGTCGATGCCGGTCAGCTCCCGCACATGGGCGCGTGCCGCGCCGATGGCGGCGGCCCGGTCGTGGACGACCACCGACTCGCTGAACCGCCGCCGGGCCCGGGGCCGGAACGTGGCGAAGAGGACCAGCCCGGCGACCGTCACCAGTGCGCCGGCAACGGCGAGCGGCATCAGCGCGCTCGCCCCGCCCGGGTCCGCGCGGCGCCGACGAAGGGCGGCCCCGCCCCGGCCGGCAGCTGCACCCGACGAATGCAACGGCATCCCCGGGCCTGCGCCGCCACCTCGGCGATGCGGTCGGGGTGACCGATGTCCGTGAGCGAGTCACGGAGGATGTGGCCCATCGGAGCGTCCTCGATCTGGCACGGCGTCACCCAGCCGTCGGCCCGGACGTGCCAGTGCAGGTACCCCGGCGTCATGAACTCCGCCGGGGCACCGGCGGCCGCCGCCACCCTGTCGGCATCCGTCTCGCAAACGTCCCAGCGCAGCACGTGGATGCTCGGGCAACGGCTGGCGGCATCTCCCAGCGCCGCCGTCACCGCCTCCTCCTGAGTGGTGTCCAGCGAGAAGCCGATGGCGTCGCCCCGGCCGACCCCCTGCACTCGCCCGGCCCGGAACATGACCGCGCCTGCCTCCGCCGCCTCGTCGACGAGCGGCCCGACGTCGCCGAAGTTCTCGGGCGTGACCGTCATGGCCACCGACACGGCGATGCCCTCTTCCCGCAGCTCGCGCACCGTGGTCAGGGCACTGTCGTACGCCCCCGCCCGGCCACGCACTCGGTCGTGTCGCTCTGGCAGGCCGTCGATGCTCACTTGGCAGCGAACGTTCCCCAGCGCGCCAGCGACGCGCCGCGCCTCGTCGGTCCAATGGAGACCGTTGGTGAACACGTCGACGTTCACGAAGTAGGCGCCGGCTGCGGCCAGAATGCGAGGAAATCCCTCGGCAATGGTTGGCTCACCGCCCGTGAGGGTGACGCTGCAGACACCCGAGGCCGCGAGCACCTGCATCGTCCGTATCCAGTCGGGAAGAGTCAACTCCTCGGGGTAGCGGCGGCCTGAGCTCGCGTAGCAGAAGCTGCACCGCAGATTGCAGCCGTTGGTGAGCTGCAGCGAGCACGTCAGCGGGATGTAGGCCTGTGACGACCCGGTGACGCGGAGATCGTCGCCGAGAAGACCCCGGGCCCACGCCGCCGTGAACGGGTTGGGGGCCAGTCGGTCCCCGAGCGGGGCGCCGCCCCCGTCGCCGGGGCCGCCGACGGCGGCGAGAACTCTCCCGGACCGCTCGAGGTCGGCGGTGCGGGCGAGCAGCAGCGCGATCTCCGTTGCCTCGGCGCTCAGGCGCACGTAGTACTGCGAGTGCCGTTCGACGAGGATCGCGCTCCCGGGTTGAAGATGTAGGACCCAGGTGGGGCGGTAGGGAGGGGGCTCGACGGGCTGCGGGCCCGTCCCGGGGCCGTCCGCAACGGCCGTGGCGCGCCCCCTCCGACCGCCGGGCTGGCCCGCTACAGGGCCAGGGCGTACTGGTTCCACCAGTAGGCGCAGGCTCTCAGGAACGGGTAGTAGCGGAAGCCGACACAGGCTGAGCAACCAGCACCTTGCACCAGCGGAGCCGGCTCCATTTGGCCTTCACCGCCGATGTGCTCTTCTGAACGGACGCCGTCGTTTTCCAACTGAGCTATTCCTTTCGCCGCCACTGATCACGACCGGTCATTTGTCTCTGCCGGTCGTCCCGACCCTAAGGTGCAACCTCCGCACGGACAAGGTGTGATGTATGCCCGCAAAGCGTGCGAGATCTGGCGAGGAACCCGTCAGTTCCCTGACTCGGAACCAGCGGACCGCTGCCCGGCACGTTTCAGCGCCGCGCCGCTACAGGAGGCCCCAGCGGCTCGCCTGGCGGATCGCCTCGGAGCGGTTGTTCACGCCCATCCGGCCATAGAGCGAGTGCAGGCGCCGGTACATCGCTCGCTCGGAGCACCCGGTCCGGCGGGCCAGCGCCCCGACCGTCGTCCCGTCGGCGAGACTGCGCAGGAACTCCACCGCGGTGGTGGTCATCCACTCGGGCGGGGCGTCGGGACAGTGTTGGCGCGCCAGCGACCTGGCGACGTCGAGCGGCAGCACGGCCAGACCCTCGGCGGCGGCGTGGAGGACCCGAACGATCTGCTCTGGCGCGGCGTCCCACGGCGCCGCTCCGGTCGCGCCGCGGTCGAGGGCGGCGGCGTAGGCCGCCGGAGTGGGGGAGGGCAGGAGCGCGACCACCGGTACCTCGGCGTCGACCGCGTCGGGCGAGACGGAGTCCCAATCGCGATCTTCCCGGACGGTCAGCAGGATGAGCGGCCCGACGACCGACCTCGCCCACTCCCGTAGGTCGACGGGCTCTTCGGGGACGAAGCCCGCTTCGGCAAGGGCGAGGGCGAGGCCTCTCCGGTACGCGGG
>DATACM010000361.1:0-4557 GCA_036259055.1 Acidimicrobiales bacterium
CGGCGGTGGAGGTCCTGTCGTTCTTCTTCGGGTGGGCGGCGGAGACCTTCGCCGACAAGGCGGCGGAGGCGGCCGAGTCCCGGCTCTACGGCGGGATCCACTACCGCTACGACAACGACGTGGGCCTCGACCTCGGCCACAAGATCGGGCGCCTGGTCGTCGAGCGCCTCAAGACCGACAACGCGGGCACATAGGACGGCACCCGGCGGCGCGCTCGGTGGCGGGGGCGAGCCACTTGGGGCGAACTGATCGGCGAGGGGGCTCCCCAGGAGCCACGTTCCCGAACAGTTCGCCGAAGTGGCCGCCGGGCCTCAGCACATCTGGCGCTGCCCCGACGACACCGACGACCGGCAGTTGACGCTCACCAGGCCCCAGCCGCTCCGGTCGGGGCGGACGCCGAAGAGGGCGGCGTAGGGGCCGGGGGCATCGGGCGGGCCGGCGAAGGTCTGGCGAGCGAAGGCGGCGTCGCACTGTGCGGGTCCCTCCGCCCGGAGCGCCGCCAGCACGGCCGGCGAGAGGTCGAACTGGCCGCCTTCGTCCCGCATGACCCCGAGGAAGTGCTCAGGGTCGCACGGCAGCCCCGCCGCCCGCCCTGCCGGCGGCGGCCCGGCGACCGAGGTCGTGGTGACAACGGCCCCGGCGGCGGCAGTGGTGGTCGGGGCCGCGTCGTCCGACCCGTCGCCGGCGCACCCGGCCGTCGCCAGCCATGCCAGCGCCAGTACGGCGCCAGCCGCCCGGCGTCGCACCCTCGTCACGAGCGACCGCCGGGCGGGCGGACGGCGCGGGAGGCGCTCACCAGGCCGGCGCCGAACTCGTCGTCGCGGCCGGGGGGCCCCAGGTCCTCGGCGGAGTCGAGGAGGGCGGCCCGTACGTCGGCGGGTCGCACGGCCCGCCCGGCGGCGACGACGAGGGCGGCCGTCCCCGACACGTGGGCGGCGGCGGAGGACGTTCCCTCGATGAAGCAGAAGCAGAAGGTGTCCCTCTGGTCGAGGACCGTCTGCTGGACGATCCCGTCCTCCAAGCCGTCGCCGTCACGGTCTCCGGACAGGTCACCGCCGGGAGCGACGAGGTCGAGGCGGGGCCCGAAGTTGGAGTAGGCGGCGCGGGACCTGTCCATGCGCACCGCCCCTACCGCCACGACGCCCGGGTAGGCGGCGGGGAAAGTGGCGTCGGAGCCGCCGTCCTCGCCGATGGGGGCGACCACGGTGACGCCCTTGTCGACGGCGTACCGGACGGCCGCGGCCACCTCGGGCGCGTCCACCCGGCTGGCCAGGCTGACGTTGGCCACGTGGGCCCCGTGGTCGGCGGCGAACCGCAGGCCTTGAGCGACCTCCTCCGCCCCGGCCCCCTCGCCGCCGGTGCGGACGACCCGGATGGGCATGATGGCGGCGCCAGGGGCGACCCCGGCGCCCCCCAGCTGGTTGCCGGTGGTCTGGGCGATCGTGCCGGCCATGTGGGTGCCGTGGCCGGGGCGGCCGCTGACGGCCTCGTCGTTGGGATGGGAGTCGTCGTCGATGAAGTCCCACCCGGGCACGAACCGGGTGCCGGCCAAGTCGGGGGCTCTGCGATAGGGGCCCTCGTCCTCGTAGGCCACGCCGGTGTCGAGGACGGCCACCACCGCCCCGGCGCCGGTGGTGACCTGCCAGGCCTCGGGGATGCCGATCATCCGCAGGTGCCACTGCGCCGGGAAGAAGGGGTCGTCGGGGACCGGCGGCACCGCCGGGGTGCTCGGGGACGCCGGGGCCGTTCCCGACGAGCGGGCGCACGCCGCCACCGCCAGGGCGGCGACGGCCAGTGCCAGGATCCGCTCGGCCGCCGGGGCGCGCCGGTGGCGGCGAGGGGCCCGTTCCACGCGAGCCAAGCTAGGACTGTCCTACGGGGAAGCGTGCGGCTGGTCGACGAGGTCGGGGGCGGGGGTGCCGCGCGGCGGCTCCCTGCCCGTCGTCTCCTCGGGGGCCCGCCGCTCCCGCTCCAACGCTCCGAGGGCGGCGAGAAGGGCGAACAGGCCCAGCGTGGCCACCAGGACCCACGCCAGCGGTCCTCCTCGCCGGTGGGCCGCCTCGGCGAACAGGATGTCCTGGCGGCCGTTCCCTTCGTTGCCGAAGCGGGCGTCGGTCCAGGCCGCCGAGGTCTCGCTCTCCGAGCTGAGCACGCCCAGGCGCGAGCCGAAGTCGATCGGGAAGGTGGCGTCCACGTAAGGGCCGACGTTCGAGTCGAACGACGTCGAGGAGAGCCGGTGGTTCCCGAAGGTCCGGCCGCCGTCGGTCGACTGGGCCAGGAAGGCGTCGGTCATGACGTTGGCGCGATCGCGCCGGCGGTCGAGGAACACGACGTCGACGCGACCGGACGGGGCGACGCCGACCCGGGGCATGTACTGGGAGGTCCCGTCGTCGCGGGGGTTGTCGTTCACCCGGGTGGCCTCCGACCAGCTCCGCCCGCCGTCGGACGAGCGACGGAGGTAGACGTCCTCGCTGCCGTCCCGGCCGTCGGTCCAGCTCACGTAGAGGCTCCCGTCGGCCCCGGCGGCGATCGACGGGAACTCCACGAGGAAGATCAGGAACCGGCGGGTGGCGACGACGCCGGACTCGAGTTCGGTGCCGATCGAAAACGACTGCCCTCCGTCGGTCGACCGGCTCACGACCAGGGCGAACGGCTCCTCCCAGGGCGGGCCCTCGAGGAACTCGAGGTCCCGGCGGTCCTCCTTGAAGTCCTGGTACAGGACGACCAGGTCGCCCCGGGCGTCGATCACCGGGCTGGCGGCGCCGACGCGCGGCCGGGTCGGGTCGCTCACCGGCACGGGCGCGGAGAACGTGCGGCCCCCGTCGGTGGACCGGGAGGCGACGATCGGGTTGGGCCCCCCGACCAGGCGGAGGAACCCCACCTCGGCCGCCTGGAGCCAGGTGAGGTGGACGGCGCCGTCGGGCCCGACCGCCAGGCGGGCCCCGAAGGCCAGCCGGCCGGCGACGCGCACGGGATCGGAGAGCGAGCGCCCGCCGTCGGTGGACTTGGCGACCCAGAGGTTGTCGGGCACGTTGCCCTCACCCACCAGGTTGACGTAGCTCACGTACAGCGTCCCGTCCGGGCCGAAGGCGGCGTCGGGCGCGAAGGGCCTGTCGATCCCGTCGGGCAAGGGCAACTGCGTCGGGCGCCAGCGGCGCCCCCCGTCGGTGCTCCAGTGGAGGACGGCCGAGAACCCCGGGCGGTCGACCCGGTGGGTGAGGGCGACGTTGTCCGGGCGGCGGGGGTTGCGGGCCAGCGAAGGGGTGTTGTTGGCGTCGGTGGGCTGGGGGGCGTTGACCAGCCGGTTCTCGCTGACGTGCAGCGAGCGCTCGGCGGCCCGCCGGCCCACGACCACCGCCGCCGTCGCCAGGGCGACCGCCACCAGCAGCAGGACGGCCCGCTTCACCGCCACACCCGCCGCCACGGCATCCGCCCCGCCCAGGCGACCGCCGCACTAAGTACGAACTGCATCTACTGACCACCCATCCTGACCGCGGCCGCCTTGCTGGAGGCTCGTCGCGCCTAGCTGCAAAAGACACCTATCGAAATATCGCCGAAGCGGGATGAAGATAGCGGCTGCTGATGTTTTCACCCTTGCGAACGTCAGGTAAGCTGGTTCGCACAGGGACCACAAACGGGACCAGGAGACGTCAGGCGGGGGGCACCCCACAAGGGGCCACCCTCAAACAAAGCAGGAATGTGGGGAGCTCAGACATGATCCGTTCGAAGAAGCGCGCCCTCGGGCTGTTCACGCTCGTGGCCGTACCGGTCATCTTCGCGTCGGCGGCCTTCGCCTGCCAGGCGCTGACCACCGCCCGTGCCCGCCCCTCGTCGGGCCCCGTGGGCACGCAGGTCACCGTCACCGGCGGTGGGTACGACAGGAACTTCCCGGTGCAGATCCGCTGGGACAGCCGGTACGCCACCCCGCTGGCGACGGCGCAGCCGAACCAGAGCGGTTTCGTGTCCGCCGTCATCACCGTCCCCAACAGCTCGGTCGGCAGCCACACCATCCTCATCACCCAGAAGGTGCGCAACAGCGCCGGCCAGTGGGTCGACAAGTCCGGTAGCCCGGGTCGGTGCTCGTTCGAGGTGACGGCCGGCGCCGCCAGCTCCGCCTCCACGGGCCTCGACCCGTCGGTGCTGGTGACGCCCGTCGGCCTCGCCGGCCTCCTGCTCATGGTGGCGGTCAGCCGCCGGCCGCGCCGGAGGACCGAGGCGGCCTGATCTCCGGTAGCGGGGACAGGCAGAAGTTCGCAAGTCAAAGGGCCTGAGAACGCCACGTCGTCCTCAGGCCCTTTGTCGTGCGTAGGGGCTCGTCGGGCGGCATCCCTGGTGGGTTACGCTCCGGCGGCCAGCGGTCGAGGCGGCTGCAAGTTGGCTCGGAAGGGAGCGAGGCGTCAGACGGACGCAGCGCTAAGTAGGCAGAGACGCTCAGTAGAGACGTGCCCGCGACAAATCGCGCACGCAACGAAGGGGAGACACCGCCGGTGAGGAACAGGGTTGCCGCCGTAGTGGGGGCAGTGGCGCTCGCTGCGACCAGTTTGCTGACGACGAGCT
>DATACM010000362.1:0-16006 GCA_036259055.1 Acidimicrobiales bacterium
GGTGTCGGCGGCGTCGAGCAAGGCGTTGGCGGCGAACACCGTGCACACGACGTTCGGCGTGGCCCGGGAGTAGTGGAAGGTGCGGGTCTGCACGTCGAAGGGGTACGCCCACCCGCCCCCGACCCGGTTGTGCCGGAGCCAACGCAGGCGACTCTCCGCCGCCCGCGCCGCCGACTGCGAGGAGGAGAGGCGGGAGACGAGCAGGCAGGCGCGGGCGAAGTGGGCGACGGTGTAGGCGCTCTTCGTCGGAGCGACCGACCAGGCCCGGCGGGCGTTGAACGGCAGGCGCTTGTGCAGGTGCACGACCGCCAGCCGCCCGGCACGCGTGCGCTCGAGTGGCGAAGGCACCGCCCCCGCCAGGCCGTCGTAGGGGTCGAAGCTCCGGTCGTCACGAGCCGCCCACCGGGACTGGAGCTCGTCGGAGATCGCCAGGTACGTGGCCGAGGCGGACGAGTCGAACCAGCCGTTCTGGGTACGGAAAGTGGCTGGGTTCGGACGACTTTCCTGACCCAATGCGCCACGCGGGACCGGCGCCGTCATGCCGTCGAGAGACGGGTGGGGCGGCGGGCGGCGAGGGCCGAGCGGAGGGCGTCGGCCACCCGGTCGACCTCCGCGGGGGTGAGCTGCGCGTGCATCGGGAGGCTGAGCACGCGGCCGGCGCTCGTCTCGGCGTTCCGGGGCGGGCGTGGGACCTCGCAGAGGTTGCGGGCGCCGGGCTGGAGATGGACGGGAGTGGGGTAGTCCACGCCGGTGCCGACGCCCGCCTCGGC
The DNA here is from genome assembly GCA_036259055.1 of Acidimicrobiales bacterium. Taxonomy (GTDB): domain Bacteria; phylum Actinomycetota; class Acidimicrobiia; order Acidimicrobiales; family AC-14; genus DASZJY01. The sequence continues at coordinate 771 of DATACM010000362.1, forward strand.
CAGGCGTCTGCGGACGGCGTCCCGGTCGGGCACCGGCACGACGAACCGGTGGTAGACGTGGGTGCGGTCGCCTCGGTCGCCCGGAAGGTCGAGCCCCAGCCCGTCGAGGGCCTCGTGGTACCACGACGCCACGCGGCGCCGGGCCCGGACCTCGTCCGGCAGCCGGCGCAGCTTCTCGGTCAGCACGAGGGCCTGGAGGTTGTCGAGGCGGTGGGGCCCGGCGACGGCCTCGTGGAGATGGCGCTGGCGCTGGCCGTGGTCGCGCAGCGACCGGAGCTCCGCCTCCATCCCGGGGTCGTTGCCGGTTATGAACCCGGCGTCTCCCCACGCTCCGAGGTTCTTGGTGGGGTACGCGCTGAACGCGGCGGCGTCCCCGAGGGAGCCCGCCGGCCGCCCGCCCGCGGTCGCCCCGTGGCTCTGCGAGGCGTCCTCCAGCAGCCACCAGCCGCGCCGTCGGACGAGGTCACCCAACCGTTCGGTCACCGCCGGCAGGCCGTAGAGGTGAACGGCGACCACCGCGTCGACGTCGACCTGTTCGAGCGCGTCGACGCTGATCAGGTGGTCGTCGTCGTGGTCGACGACCACCGGGACGTGGCCGGCGGCGACCACCGCCTCGAAGGTGGCGTAGAAGGTGTTCGCCGGCAGCGCGACCCACGCGGGGACCGGCAGCGGAGCCGCTCGCAGCGCCAGGTACAAGGCGCTGGTACCCGACGACGTGCCCACCGCCCAGCTGCACCCGAATGCCCGGGCGGCCGCCCGCTCGAACTCCTCCAGCTCCGGGCCGAGGACGAAACGGCCGGCCGTCACGAGCTCCCGGAGCGCGGGCTCGAGCGTGTCCCAGACCGTCTCGTTCTCGAGGCGCACGAGCGGGATGAACGGGTCGGCCGTCACGGTTCCCACTCGAACACTCGGGCGTGCAGGCCGGCGAAGCACTCGAGCTCTTCGACCCGCTTCGTCGGGCGGGCGGGGTTGCCGACGACGACGGTCCCGGCCTCGACGTCTCGGGTCACCACCGCGCCGGCGCCCACCAGGGCGCGGGCGCCGACGGTGACCCCGGGCAACAGAACGGCGCCGGCGCCGATCTTGGCGCGGGCCTCGACGACGACGCCTTGGCCGCACTCGCGGTAGCTCGGGCACGGAGGGTGGGGGTCGTCGCTGAACACCACCGACGGCCCGACGAAGACGTCGTCTCCCAGGGTCACCGACTCGAGGAAGCACTGCGAGTGGATCCGGGCCCGGCGCCCGATGACGCAGGCCCCCTCGAGGACGGTGTGGCTGCCGACCGACGCGTCGTCGCCGACGCGGTTGCCCTCGCGGACGAGGGCGCCGTGGCCGATCTGCACCCGTTCCCCGAGGTCGGCGCCGGCGTAGACAACCGCGAACGACCGGATGACCGATCCGGCACCGACCGTCGTCGCCAACTCGCCCGGCAGCACGCCCCGCGGCGGGTGCCCGACGACGCAGGGGGGCTCGAGGTGGACCTCGGCGCCCAGACGCACGCCCTCCCTCACGTCGACCCCGCTCACAGCTCGACCGGGGCCCCGTGGGCGGCCAACGAGCGCTCGGCCCCCTCGACCACCCTCACGACCTGCACGGCCGCTTCCTCACGGTCGTCCGGTCGCTCGCCCCGCGTCACCCGTCCGAGGAAGTCGGCCAGCTGGTTGCGCAGGGGCTCGCTCGCCTCCACCCGCGGCGACACCACATCGCCGGTGCGGTAGGTGAGCCGGTACTCGCCGAAGTCCTCGGGATCCGGCGGCTTGACGCCCTTGTCGTAGATCTTGACGGGCTCGTCCGGATGAGTGTCCTCGTACACGATCATCTTCCGGGAGCCGACGATCGTCATCCGCCGCATCTTGGTGGGAGCCAGCCACGACAGGTGCAGGTTGGCGACGAACCCGGAGGGGAACTCGACGTCGACGAACGCCACGTCGGGTGGGCCCAGCGAGAGGCTGGACCGGCCACTGGCCGACACGCGACAGGGTTCCTCGCCGAGCCACTCGAGGAGGATGGACACGTCGTGGGGGGCCAGGTCCCACAGGACGCTGACGTCGGACTGGTGGATGCCCAGGTTCACCCGCGAGGCCTGCAGGTACAGGAGCCGACCTATCTCCTCCCGGGCCAACACGTCTCTGACCGTCAGGACCGGGGGGCTGTAGAGGAAGGTGTGCGCCGCCATCACCAGGAGCCCCAGCTCGTCGGCCAGGCCGACCAGCTTCCGGGCGTCGGGCACCGACGTGGCCAGCGGCTTCTCGACCAGCACGCTCTTGCCCGCCCGGAGGGCCGCCTCGGCCAGCTCCGAGTGCGTGCGAACGGGGGTGGCCAGCACGACCGCACCGACATCGCCGTCCCCGAGCACCTCGTCGATGTCCGTCGTCCCCGTCGCCGACGGGTACTGGCGGAGCACCGCCTTGACCCGCACCTCGTCGAGATCGCAGGCGACCACCTGGGTGCAGGCGTCGAGCGAGTGCAGGTTGCGGACGATGTTCGGCCCCCAGTAGCCCAGACCCACCACCGCGACCTTCACGAGCGGCCTCCTCAGGCGGCGTCCCGGCGGAACATGGCCGGGATCGTCCGCAGGGCTATGCGCAGGTCGAGGAACGGCGACCAGCTCTCGATGTAGCGCAGGTCGAGGCGCACCATCTGGTCGAAGGTCAGCCTCGAGCGTCCGCTGACCTGCCAGAGCCCGGTCAGCCCTGGCTTGGCCTCGAGGCGGCGGCGGTGCCAGTCCTCGTAGACGGCCACCTCGTACGCCAACGGGGGCCTGGGCCCCACGACGCTCATGTCGCCCCGCAGCACGTTGAGCAGCTGGGGGGTCTCGTCGATGGAGAACCGGCGGAGGAACCGCCCGAGCCGCGTGACCCGGTTGTCCCCCGCCAGCTTGTAGAGCGCGCCGTCGGGGCGGTGACCGTTGCCGCGGATGAGCTCGGTGACGTAGCGCTCATGGGACCGGGTGTCGGCGCCGGCCTCCATCGTCCGGAACTTGAGCATCTCGAACGGTCGTCCGTCCATGCCGATCCGCTGCTGCCGGAAGAGCACCGGACCGGGCGACCTCAGGCGGATGGCGATCGCGCTCGCCAGCATCAGGGGCCCGGCGATCACCAGCGCGATGGAGGCCAGCACGACGTCGATCGTCCTCTTGATCGACCGCCGGACGCCGGGAAGGGGCTCGTTGAGCAGCGTCAGCACGGGGAAGTCGCCCACCGCCTCGACCCTCGCCTTGGCCGGGGAGGAGCCGAGCAGCTCGGGGACGACCCCCACGTCGACGTGGCGGAGCTGGGGGAGGCAGGCCAGCCGGGTGAGCTCGTCCCCACGGACGGTCGGCTCGGCGAACAGGACCTGGTCGACGTGGGTCGTGGTGACGACGGCGACGAGCGTCGCCTCGAGCTCGCCGGGCGCCAACCCCGTCCTCAGCTGCCGCACCACCCGATAACCCAGCTCCGGCTGCCGGGCCACGCTGGCGACGAACCAGGTCGCCGACGGCGACGTCCCCACCACGACGACGCGCCGGAGGTCGCGGCCCTGGCGGCGCCGCCGGCTCATGACCGACTTGGCCAAGGCGGCCACGCACGCCAAGCCGGCCGTGGCCACCACCCAGTCGAGGAAGAGGACGGAGCGGACGAGCTCGCCACCGTCGCCGTCCCCGCCCTCCCGGTAGAAGGCGAAGGCGATGATCGCCGCCGTCCCGATCGCCTGCACCTTCGCCGCGTCCACGACCTCCTCCAGGCAGCCGAGGGTCCTGCGCTTCAAGGTGCCCGCGGAGAGGAGGAAGAGGCCGGCGCGGACGGACGCGGCCACGAGGAGCAGGGGCAGGAACGGGCGGAAGTCGGGCGACACCGACCAGGAGCGGACCGGTGGACCGACCAGCAGGAGGAACGAGAAGGCGAGAGAGCCGGCCCCCACGAGCCCGGCGAGGGCGGCGAAGCCGGCCACCGACGCCCGTCCGGTGCCGCCGTCGGTCGGGGCCGGCTCTCGATCGACGGGCGCGGGGGAGGAGCTCTCCCCGGGCGCGACGAAGGTCCCCGGGGCGGCGACCTCGGCCGTTTGGCTCGCGGTCATCCGACCGTCTCCACGAGCACCGGGGCCTCCGAGGCGTCACCGGTCGGACGACCGGCGAGTGGAGCCGCCGCCCCCTTCCCCGGCCCGACGCCGGCGAGCACCTCGACGACGCGTTCGGCCGCCCGGCCGTCCCACTGCGGCGGCCGGGCCGTCGCCCTCCTCGGTGCGGCGATCCGCCGTCGGGCGGCGGCGACGATCCGCTCCGGGTCCCGACCGACCAGCTCGTTCTCGCCGTAGAGGATCGTGACGGGCCGCTCCGTGTTGTCGCGGAGCGTCAGGCACGGGATACCGAGCACGGTCGCCTCCTCCTGGATCCCGCCCGAGTCGGTCAACACGAGCCACGCCCCGGCCAGCAGTGCGACGAAGTCGGGGTAGCCGATCGGGGGCAGGGGCGTGATCCGCTCGTCTTCGAGGTCGACGCCCATCTCGTCGATGCGCCGACGGGTGCGCGGATGCAGCGGGAACAGCAGTGGGAGGTCGACGGCCACCTCGGCCAGCGCCCCGAGCAGCCGGCGCAGGACGTCGGGGTCGTCGACGTTGGCCGGCCGGTGCAGGGTCACCAGTCCGTACCGCCGCCCGCCCACGCCGAACCGCTCCCGGGTCGCGGCGACGGACACTCGGGGGAGCACCCAGTCGAGGGAGTCGATCATCACGTTGCCGACGTTGAAGACCCGCTCAGCGGGGATGGCCTCGGCGGCCAGGTTGGCGTCGGCATCGGGCGAGGGCGTGAAGAGGTAGGACGACACCCGGTCGACGAGCATCCGGTTGCGCTCCTCGGGCATGGCCTCGTCCCTGCTCCGCAGCCCCGCCTCCACGTGGGCGACGGGGATGTCGAGCGTCGCCGAGGCGAGGGCGGCGGCCAGGGTCGAGCTCACGTCGCCGACGACGACGGTGAGCTGGGGACGGACCTCGAGCAGCACCTTCTCGGTCCGCTTGATGATCTCGGCGAGCTGCCAGGCCTGCGAACCGGGGCCCACCCCGAGGTGCACGTCGGGCTTGGGCAGCTCGAGGGCGGCGATGAAGTCGTCGGACATGGCCTTGTCGAAGTGCTGGCCGGTGTGGACGAGCACGGGGTCGAACCCGCCCGCCGCCCGCATCGCCCGGTACAACGGCGCCGTCTTCATGAAGTTCGGTCGGGCGCCGAACACGAGGAGAGGCTTCAATTGGCCACCGCTCGCTCGATCGGCATCTCGGCGCCGACGCCGAGGGCCTGGCACAGAGACGGCGTGGAGGGCTCGACCGTCACCGCTCTGCCCGTGTCGACGGCCGATGCCAGCCGACAGGTGGCCAGCGACGTCCAGAGGGACAGGCGGAAGTCGGCGTCGGGCACGGCGGCGCCTCGGACCAGGGCGAGCAGGGCCTGCATCTCCTCGCGATGGCCCTTGGAGACCTTGCGGTAGACCCGACGCTCCGGTCGCCGGGACCAGACCTGGAGCGACCGGAAGTCGTCGACCCTCGCCGCCACCCCGTTGCCCGCCACCTCCAGCAGCTCCTTGGGCGCGCCCGCCGGTGTGTAGCCGCCGTAGACGATCGACGCGGTGGACCCGTCGGCGTAGGTCACGACGGCGGTGACGCTCTGGGGTGCCGACCCGTTGGCCGACGGGCGGGGACTCGATGCCATGACCGACAGCGGCCGGGTACCGGCCAGGAAGCTGGCGGTGTCGACGAAGTGGCAGACCTCCCCGAGGATGCGCCCGCCGTTCGCCGGATCCAGCACCCAGTGCCGCGAGGGCAGGGCACCGGCGAAGATGCGGTAGCTGATCTGCAGCGGACCCCGGCCGGCCACCGCGTCCCTGACCCGGCGGGTGGCGGGGGCGAAGCGCCGGTTGAACCCGACCATGGCCGGGCCGCCCCGGACGAGCCACGCTTCGGCCACCGCCTCGAGCTCCTCCTCGTCGAGGGCCAGCGGCTTCTCGCAGAACAGAGCGAGACCCCGCCGCAGGACGTCGACGGCGTAGCGGGCGTGTGTGTCGTGGCGGGTGAGCACCATCACGCAGTCGGTGGTGCCCCTCTGCAGCCCGTCGTCGAGGCCGCTGACCGCCCGCTCGAAGCCCCACCGCCGCGCCTGGTGGGCGGCCGACACGCCGCTGGCCGAGGCGATCCAGGACAGGACCACGTCGGGCTGGCGCGCCACGTGAGGGAAGAGCATGCGGGCGGGGAACGACCCGGCTCCGAGCGCCGCGATCCGCACGGTCGACGAGCGCGGGGGTGGAGACGCCGGCCGGGCGAGCGGGCGCACCCGAGCAACCGGCTTGGCCGGGGGGGCGGCGCTCTGGCTGTCCGGGTACGCAAGGAGGATGGCGACCTGGCGCCGCTCGGCGCCCTCGTCCAGACGGGCGTAGGCCTCGGCCGCGTCTTCGACGGGAAAGACGACCGGCTGCAGCGTCTCGAGCTCCAGCGACCCCACGGCCAGCAGGCGGAGCACCTCCGCCATGTTGCGCCGCTCCGTCCACGGCACGTAGCCCGCCGGGTAGGCAACGCCGCCCTCCTCGTAGACGGGGTCGTAGCGACCCGGCCCGTAGGAGCGGGAGTAGCGGACCGTCAGCTCCTTGCCGTAGAAGCTCGGTCGGGGAGGCGTCACCGCCACGTCGCCGACGACGACCACGGTGGCCCGGTCGCGCGCCAGGCGGCCGGCCAGCTCCACCGGGTCCCCGCTCCTCGTGGCCGCGGTGACGATCACCGCGTCGGCGCCGCTCCCGTCCCACGGTTCGAGGACGGCCGCTTCGAGGCCGTCCTGGTGCCGCTCGAGCGCCCTCGAGCCGCCCGCCCGCGCCAGCTCGACCATGGACGGGTCGGAGTCGATCCCGGCCGCCTGGTAGCCGTAGGCGGCCAGCAGACGGAGGGTGAGCTGGCCCACCAGCCCGAGGCCGATCACGACGACCCGCGAGCCCGGCTCGACGCCCGCCTGGTGGATGCCGTGCAGGGCGATGGCCCCCACCGTGGCGAACGCCGCCCATCGCGCCTCCACCCCGGCGGGGACGGGCACGCACAGGTTGGCGGGGACCCAGACGACCTCGGCGTGGTTGGCGTACCCGCCGCCTCCGGCGGCGACGAGGGACCCCGCCTCGATGCCGTCGACGCCGGCTCCCACTTCCAACGCCGTCCCCGCGCAGCTGTATCCCATGAGGCTGGGGACGCTCAGCCGTTCCTGCACCATCCGGTAGGTCTCCCGCGGACCGGTCTGGCGCAGGGTGGTGGCGACCTGCCGGAGCTGGTCCGGTCGCTGGCGCGCCTTGCCGACGAGGCTCTGCTGCCCGGTTTGGACGCGCGATCGCTCCGTGCCCGCGCTGATCAGCGAGAAGGCGTTGGCGATGAGCACTCCGCCGGGCATCGGCAGCGGCGCCGGGATCTCGTCGACCCGGACCTCTCCGTGATGAGCGCTGAAGAGGACCGCCCTCATGGCGATGCCGCGAGGGCGGGAGGCCCGGGGACGCCCAGGGGGGCGCGCTCCCGCCGCTCCAGCTGGTCGTAGAGGCTCACGAGCTTCTCGCTTTCCTTGTCCCACGTGTAGAGGGCCCGTCCGGCACGAGCGGCGGCCGCCTTGAGGTCGGTGAGCGCGGCTTCGACGTCGACCAGCGCCTGGACGACGGAGTCGACGTCGTTCGGATCGAAGACGGACCCCACCGGGCCGAACGGGCCGTTGACGATCACCCGCCGGATCTCGGGGAAGTCGCTCCCCACCGCGGGGATGCCGGCCAGCAGGTACTCGAAGAGCTTGTTCGTGTCGCCCAGGTAGTTGTTGAGGTTGGTGCCGCGCAGTGGCACCAGGCCGGCGTCGCAGGCGGCGGTGAGGGCCAGGAGCTCCTCGACCGGCACCGGGGGCAGCAGGTGGGCTCGGGCGGAGATCCCCGCGTCCTCGAGGATCCATTGCAGCTGCGTCCTCGACCGGTCGCTGCCGAACCCGATCAGCACCCAGTGCCATTGGGGGAGGCGGCCGAGGGCGGCGGCGACCAGCTCGAAGCAGCGGGCGGCGGTGTAGAGGCCACCCTGGTAGACGAGGATGCGGCGGTCGGGCCCGATGCCGAGGCGCTCGCGCAGGTCCACCGCCCCAAGACCCACGGGCATCTCGGGGTAGTTGCCGAGCACCACCGGGGACGGGGGGCCGTGGTGCCGTTGCAAGTGGCGGGCACGCGACTCGTTCGTCGTGATGGTCGCCGAAGCCCGCCTCCATATCGCCCGCTCGTAGCGCTCGGTCAGCCAGCGGGCCACGCCCTGCTGCCGGGCCGCCACCAGCTCGTGGGCGTCGTAGACGAGGTGCGCCCCCCGCCGGGCGGCCAGCGCGCACGGGACGGCGAGATGGAGGTTGTGGGCGTGGTAGACGGCTGCGTCGGTGCGAAGGATCGTCCTCCCGGCGCGAAGGCAGTAGAGGGCGGCTCCGAGCAGGCGCCTCCAGCGGCGGGAGCCGCGGGGAGGGAACGGGAAGAGGGCCAGCTCGACGCCGTCCTCGTGGCGGGTCTGGGGGCGCCGGATGCCGTAGTCGAAGGCGACGACCCGGACGTGGTGCCCGTCCCGGGCCAGCGCCTTCGCCTCCCTCCGGACCCGGGCGTCGGTGGTGATGTCGGAGACGACGGCCATGAGCACGTTCACCGTCGGACACCTCCCAGGGAGAACCGGAACGCCCAGCTCACCGGGCCCCGGAAGGCGATCCGGGCCCGCAGGGTGACGCCCGGCCGGCACGAGCCGTACCCCGGCGAGACGGCGCCCGGCTCAGGTCGGAGCTCGAGCACCGGTCCATCGGTCTGGGCGACGGCCACCTGGACGTCGCCCGCCCGTAGGCGCGTCCCCACCCGGTCGGCGCCGAGCACCGTCGTCCCCTCGGCCAGCGGGAAGGTGACCACTGCGGTGTGTCCGGCCCGGCATTCGAGGTGGTCCCGGACGGTGAGGGCTCCCGGCGACAGCTCCCAGCTGCGGCGGTGGACCACCGGGTCCCGAAGCCTCGAGTAGCCGTGGTGCGAGGCGGTGACGGTCTGCCGTCGGCTGCCCAACTCGACGGCGTCGCAGGCAGGCCGGTCCTCGTCCACCAGGGTGAACAGACGCCCGTCGACGAAGCGGTTGATCTCCTCGCCGTCCACCTCCACGGTGGCGTGCGATCGGGTGCGGCGGAAGTCGTCGCGCGCCGCCGGGTCGCCGGTGTAGGTGTAGGTGCCGGGGTCGGTGACGATCTCCCGACCTTGGGCGAACAGGACGAAGGACAACGTGTCGTTGTGGGCGTGGCCGCCGTTGCCCCGCTGGCCCACTCCCCCGCACTCCACCAGGCACCAGAGGTCGCCGTCCTCCAGCACGTAGACCCCCGACGGCCGGAGGGCGGACGGACCCCGGCGGCGGGCGCCCACGGGGTGGGGCCCGGGCAGCCAGGAGGCGAACTCGCCCGGCGCGGCGGCGGTCCCCCGGTCGCCCAGCAGGGCGCCGCCGGCCTGGAGCAGCGGGAAGGGGTCGCGGGGGTCTCGGCCGGAGGCCAGGTTCACCACCAGCCCGCTGTCCTCGTCGCCGACGGCGGGGATGCGCCCGTGGGGCGCGGTGACGGCAGCCAGAGCGTCCAGCGCCCGCTCGAAGCGCTCCAGGACGTCGGGCCGCACCGTCCAGCCGACCTGGCGGAGGGCGAAGAGGCCGAACAGGGCCAACTCGGTGGAGAAGCGGTGATAGCCGGTCGAGGACTCGAAGTTCATCCCGTCGGGGCGGAACTGCTTGAGCACCTCGCGCTGCAGGGCGGTGGCGGCGAAGCGGAGCCAGGCCCGTCCGACCGCGGTGTGGCGGAGGGCGGCTCCGGCGTGCACCAGGCCGACGACATCGGCGAGGTAGTGGTTGCTGGTCAGCCGCGGCGAGTACTCGAGGTTCCCGAGGATGTGCCAGCCGTGCTGGCGGAGGAGGACGGCGGCCAGGCTGGCGAGCGGCGGGTCGCGGTCACCGGCGATCTCGGCGGCCCAGGCCAGGTTCGCCGCCCGGACGCCCGCCTCCATGGCGTTGGCCCAGTTGACGCCCGTGCCCGGTGGGTTGGCGGCGGCCCAGCTCACGAGGAGCTCACGGGCGCCTTCGAGGAACGCTCGGTCGTCCGTGTAGTGGGCGGCGCGCGCCAGCGCCACCAGCCAGTGCAGGCGGCTCGCCTCCCAGGGCACCTTGATGTCCGCCTGCCCGGGGAACGGCGCGATCGCCCGGTGGTGCACGCGCGGCCATTCGGCGTGGGAGACGGGATCGGCGTGCCAGCGGACCGGAGTGCCGAAGGGGACGAGCCCGAACGCCAGGACGCGGAAGCGCCCGTCCAGGGCGGCGCGGGCCTCCTCGAGGCAGGCGTCACGCTGGGCCTGCGGCACGGTGCCAGGCGAAGGGAGGGGCCGGTCCGTGAGGAGGAACGGGCTGACTCCCTTGGCCCGGCCGCTCGGAGTCGACGGCCGCCGCGCCGTCGTCGCCGCCGCGTGGCGCACCCGGCCCCACGCCCGTGTCCCTGCCCGGGCCCCGCGCCAGGCCGCCTCGGCCACGACCAGCCGCGGAGGCAGCGACCGGGCGACGGCGAGGCGATGACGGGCCGACGTCGACCGCGGCGGGCTCATGGCGCGCCTACGCCCGGTAGGCCGTCGAGGACGGGCTCGAGGCTCTCACCGCCCACCCATTGCCGGTGCCACAGGGCGAAGTTCAGGACCGGCCAGAGCACGAACTCGTTGCGGTGCTTCCCCGACCGGTGCCGGGCCAGGGCGGTGCGCACGCCGTCCACGTGGAAGTAGCGGGCGATCCCCTCCTCGGGGAGCATCCGTTCGAGCAGATCGCCCAGGTGGGCTCCGAACCAGGCGGAGATCGGTGCCCCGAACCCCTGCTTCGGTCGTTCCCGCACCCGTGCGGGGACGATGTCGGACACCGCCCGCTTGAGCACGACCTTGCTGTCTCCGGCGTCGAGCTTGTGCCCGATCGGGAGGCGATAGGCGTACTCCACGAGTGCGGGATCGAGGAAGGGCACCCGGGCCTCGACCCCGTTCGCCATCGACAGCCGGTCGATGCGCATGAGCAGGAGCTCGGGGAGACGGGTGCCGAACTCGTACTCCTGGGTGTCGAAGCTGAGCGCCTCGAGAGGGTCCTCGTCGTCCCAACGGGGTGAGGGAGGCCAGCCGGTGTCGCCGTCGGGCGAGGCCAGGACCAGCCGGCGGTGCCACGCCGAGAGACCCAGCGGGAAGTGCATGGGCAGGGCCCGACCGGCGGCCAGGCCGTCGAGGAGGTCGCGGACATGGGGATGGCGGCCCGGCGGCACCAGCCTGGGGACCACGCTTCGGACCGGCCCCGGGAGAGCGAGGATCCCCCGCATCCACCGCCAGCGGGCCAGGATCCGGCGGTAGCGCGAGTAGCCCCAGAACGCCTCGTCGGCTCCTTCCCCGGCCAGGACGACCTTCACCCCGTTCTCCCGGGCCAGCTCGCAGACGAAGTGGAGCGGGATGCAAACGGGGTCGGCGAGGGGTTCGTCCTGGTGGTGGATGAGGCGGGGGAGGAACCGCAGGGCGTCGCCCTCGCTCACGCTCACCTCGTGGTGGTCGCTCCCGTAGTGCTCGGCCACCCAGCGCGCCTCGGATCGCTCGTCGATCCCGTCGCCGTCGGCGAACCCGACGGAGAAGGTCGGGAGCGGACGTGCGTCCTGGTGGAGCAGCGCGAGCAGGGTGGTCGAGTCGAGGCCGCCGCTGAGGAGCACGCCCACCGGGACGTCGCTCATCAGCCGCTCGCGCAACGAGCGGTGGAGGAGGCGGCGGACGGTGGCGACGGCCTCCGCCTGCGGGCACGGCGACCAGCGGCGCGTCCCGAAGAGGCTCCAGTACCGGGTGAGGCTGATGCCCGTCCGGTCGCAGGTGGCCATGGTGGCGGGCGGCAGCTTGTAGATGCCGCGGTAGAGGGTCTCGGGAGCGGGGACGACGAGGTTGGCGAGGTAACCGGTGATGGCCCCCTCGTTCACCGCCGGCTGCACCGACGGGTGCTCGAGCACTGCCTTGATCTCGGAGCCGAAGACGAGCCGGCCCGAAGCCTCCGTCCAGTAGAGGGGCTTCTCGCCGAGGCGGTCGCGGGCGAGGAGGAGCCGCTGGCGCGCCGGGTCCCACAGGGCGAAGGCGAACATGCCGTTGAGGTACTGCACGCACGCCTCCTGGTGGCGTGCGTAGAGGTGGAGGATCACCTCGGTGTCGCAGGTCGTGCGGAACCGGGCGCCGGTCGCCATGAGCTCCTCGCGGAGCTGGGGGTAGTTGTAGATCTCGCCGTTGAAGACGAGACAGGTCCCTCCCTCACCGAACATGGGTTGCGCCCCACCCGACGGGTCGACGATGGCGAGGCGCCGGTGGGCGAGCCCGAGCCGCCGGTCGGCGCTCAGGTGGAACCCCTCCCCGTCGGGTCCCCGGTGGCTGAGCGTCCGTCCCATCGCTTCCAGGAGGCCGGCCGAGACGGTCCCCTCGACCCGCCCGTACTCCAGGACCCCGGCGATCCCGCACATGACGCCTCCCTAGGCCGTGACGGCGCGCGGCCGCGGGTCGAGGGCGTCGAGGCGAGCGGCGGCGATGCCGAGGAGGAGGGCCAGGTACGCGTTCGACGGCCCGTAGGGGAGCAGCTCAAGGGTGAGCGACACGAACCAGTAAGCGAAGGCACCGGCCGCCACGGCGGCGGCGGCGAACGCCTCGGCCCGGGACGTGGCGCGCCGCCGGAGCGTGTGAAGCAGCCACCACCCCGCAAGGGTGGCTCCCAGGAAGGGCAAGAAGCCGAAGAGGCCCTGCTCGGCGAGCACCGAGAGGTACGAGCTGTGCGGATGGTCCAGGGACGCCACCCCCTGCACGTAGGTCCGGGCGCGGAGCGGCGTCGCCGCCTCGAACCGGTCCACGCCGATGCCGAAGAGAGGTGCTTCGCCGAAGAGGTCGAGGGCCACGTCGTAGGTGGCCATCCGCCCGTGGACGTTCCTTCGGTCGTCCAGGCGCGTCGAGACCGTCCTCGTGCCGTCGAGCTGCGTTATCAGCGCCAGCACGGCGGCGCCGGCCAGCGCCACCGTGAAGAACGCACGCCCGGGCCGGCGCGGGCGGATCCCCACCGCGATGACCACGACGGCGATGGCCGCCAGCCAGGCGGCGCGGAAGAGCGTCGTGCCGATGGCGGCGACCTCCAGCGCCGCCGCCGCCAGCCCGACCGGGTAGGCGGCAGGGCCCCGGAGTGCCGTCCAGCAGAGAGTGGCGGCCAGGCATACGAGGAGCACGACGGCGAACACCTCGGGAACCGCGTAGGGCCCCGAAGGCCTGACCTGGCCGACGAGGGAGTCGAACCGGGGCACCCCCCCGGTCCGGGAGGCGAGCTCGAACCCGAAGAGCTTCTGGGCCACGCCGATGGCGCCGAGGACCGCGCCGCTGGCGGTGAGGGCGCCGAGGAGCGAGCAGCAACGGTCGAAGGTCGACGCCGCCCGGCGGGTCACGAGGAAGACGACCAGCGGGAGCAGGGCGGCGTCTATCCAGAGCGTCATCGTCTGGGCCCCGGACGTGGTCAACGACCGGAGCCCGAAGGTGGCCACGAGGCAGGCCAACGCGGCGGCCATGGCCCGGCTGGCCGGCGCGGTGGCCGACGAGCCGGGAGGGCTCTGCGACAGGACGAAGGCGGCAGCCAGGCCGGCGATCCACACCCGGTCGAAGGTGAGGATCGGGTGCTGCGAAGGGAAGCGGGCGAAGGCGAAGGCGAGCGGCGCCAGCACCACCCAGGCGACGAGGGCCTGGAAGGCGACCTCACGGAAGAGCAGCACGAGCACGGCGGTGACGGCCAGCGAGACGACGACCAGGCCGGCGACCTCGCTCCGCCAGATCGCGACCCCCCCGGCGACGAAGACGAGGGTCGTGACCGCGGACGACCGCCAGCGGGCCGCCGCATCCCGGCGGGGGCGAGGAAGGTCCGGGAAGGTTCCGGCCTCGAGCGACAACACATCGGCTGGCACGGCTGGTCGGAACGTATGGGCGCCACGTTCGCCCGGACCAGGAGTTGTGGCCCCTACGGGGAGTGTGGGAGATTAGGGAAGTTTGATTGATTGAGGCAGTTTGGGGGATCCTTCGGGCATGGAGACCGAGTCCGGTCGCCGGCCGACCGCGACGCGTCGGCGGCGTGGGACAGACGCCGTCCCCGCCCGGAAGTCACGGTTCCCCACGCCGCCGATCCGCGTCGTGGCCCTGCTCAACGTCGCTGCGTTCCTGGCGGGGGCGCTGGCGATCTCGGTGGCCGGCCGCAGCACGGCCGCCGGGGCGGAGTGCCCGGAGGTCGGGTTCTCGCCCGGGTCGTCGCTCGCCAACCAGAGCGACGCCGACCTCGCACGCGAGCTCGACGAGATGGTCGCCGCCGGCGCCGAGTGGCTGCGGATGGACTTCTCGTGGGCGTCGGTGGAGGACACCCGGGGCAGCTTCCACTGGGCGCCGGTCGATCGGGTGGTCAACGCCGCCACCAGCCGGGGGCTCAAGGTCATCGCCCTCCTGGCCTATACGCCCAACTGGGCCCGGGCCGCGGGCAGCGACAGCATCATGTACCCCCCGATCGATCCCAACACGTTCGCCAACTTCGCCGGCGCGGCGGTGCGGAGGTACTCGACCCGGGTCAAGGTGTGGGAGGTGTGGAACGAGCCCAACATCACGCCGTTCTGGCGCCCCCGCCCCGACCCGGTCGCCTACACGAACCTGCTGAAACCGGCGTACGCGGCGATCAAGGGCGCCGACCCGGACGCCACCGTCCTGTCCGCCGGGCTCTCCCCCGCCATCGACGCCGCCGACGGTGCGGAGGTCTCGCCCGCCACCTTCCTCCAGGCGGTCTATGCCGCCGGAGGCGGCGACTTCTTCGACGCCGTGGCCATGCACCCCTACAGCTATCCGGCTCGGCCCATCGACCCGTCCACCGCCCACTGGAACACCTTCCACCGCCTCCCGATGGTCTACGACGTCATGGTCGCCAACGGGGACGGGCAGAAGAGCATCTGGCTGACCGAGTTCGGCGCGCCGACGGGGACCCATGCGACGGCCGTGAGCGAGGCCGAGCAGGCGGCGATCATCGCCGACGCGGTCAACACCTTCCCTCAGTTCCCGTGGGCGAAGATGCTGCTGGTCTACGCCAGCCGGGACGCCGGCACCGACCCGGCCGATCGTGAGCACAACTTCGGCGTCGTCCGCCGGGACTTCTCCGCCAAGCCCGCCCGCGACGCGCTCAGACAGGCG
>DATACM010000363.1:0-4296 GCA_036259055.1 Acidimicrobiales bacterium
ACCGCGGTGGGAAACGGCATCCTTCTCTGCCCGCGGCACCACACCGCTGTGCACGAGGGTGGGTTCGGCATCGCCGGCGACCCCAACGGCACGCTCACCTTCCACCGACCCGACGGCAGCGTCCTGGGGCCCTCCAGCGCCGGTCGCTGCCGCTAGATCTCGCCGCGGCGACGGGCCTCGTCGGCCGCCTCCCGGGCCTGCACCTCCAGGGGGATCATGCGGTAGGCGGCCCGGTGGGGGAAGCCCTTCACCCGCCCTCGCACGTAGGCGCCCAGGTACTGCCACAGGAACCCGAAGAAGCCGAGCTCACGCCACTGGCGCAGGTGCTCCTGCTCGTGGCGCATGAGGTGGGCGTCGTCGGCCGACGCCTTGCGGATCGAGATCACCTTCCCGACGGTGATGGCGTCGGAGCCGGGCGGGACGGGGCCGCCCACCCACACCCAGTGGTCGGCTTCCCGGCGCAGCCCCACGGCCCCAGCCTAGGGGGGACCTCAGAAGAGCCGTGAGGTCAGGGCCCGGCGGTAGCGGGGAGTGCGGGGATCGTCGGGCCCGAGCACCTCGAGCAGGTCGAGGAACTCCCGCCGGGCCGCCTCGTCCTCCTTCACGTGCTCGAGCAGGATGTCGAGGCGCGAGTCGACGTCCCCTTCGCCGTCGCCGTCGGACGCGCTGAGACGCGCCCGCGCCGCCACCCGCCGCACCTCGGAGCTCTCGGGGACCCGCTGCAACAGCTCGAGCGCCGCCTCCGAGTCGCCCTTCTCCACCAGCAGCTCGGCCAGGGCCACCACCGCGCCGGGATGGTCCGGTTGGAGCTCCAGGGCGGCGCGCAGCGACGCCTCGTCGCCCCGCGCCACCAGCTCGTCGGCGGCCGAGCGACCGGGCGCCAGGCGGGCGACGAACTCTTGCACCGTCCGCTCGGGCACCGCCCCGATGAACGAGTCGACGACCTTGCCGTCGCGGATCGCGAACACGGCGGGGATGGACTGCACGCCGAAGGCGGCGGCCACCTCGGGGTTGCGGTCGACGTCGACCTTGGCCAGCTCGACCGCCCCGTCGCTGGCCGCCACCGCCCGTTCGAGGATCGGCCCGAGGGTCCGGCAGGGACCGCACCACTCGGCCCACAGGTCGACGACGACCGGCACCTGGGCGGAACGGTCGAGCACATCGCGTTGGAAGGTGGCGTCGGTGACGTCGATCATGGCGCTGGGTGCAACGTCCCCCGTGGCCTCTCGATTCCTCGCCGCCGACGGTACCTTGGAACCGATGACGTCCGACCCGCGGACCGCCCGGTCATGAGCCTCTACGAGGTCCACCAGCGGCCGGAGCTCGACAGCCCCGTGCTGATCATGGCGCCCGACGGCTGGATCGACGCCGGCCTCGGCGGCGCCACCGCCCTGGGCGCCCTGCTCTCGTCCGTCGAGACGGAGATGGTGGCGTCGTTCGACGCCGACGACCTGCTCGACCACCGCTCGCGCCGGCCCACCGCCCGCATCGTCGACGGCGTCTACGAGGACCTCGTCTGGCCCGAGATCCAGCTGCGGTACGGGCACGACCCCGCCGGGCACCCCCTGCTGGTGCTCGTCGGCCCCGAGCCCGACCACAAGTGGCGGGCGTTCGCATCGGCGGTCGCCGAGCTGGCCGCCATGTTCGGCGTGCGCATGCTCGTCGGCATGGGCGCCTTCCCGGCCCCCGTGCCCCACACCCGCCCGGGATCCGTCGTGGCGACGGCCACGTCGGCCGAGCTGGCCGCCCGCATCGGGGTCGTGAACGGCACGCTGGAGGTGCCCTCCGGCATCCTCGTCGCCGTCGAGCGACGCTTCGCCGAGGCCGGGATCCCCGCCGTCGGTCTCTGGGCGCGCGTGCCCCACTACGCCGCCGGGATGCCCTATCCCGAAGCGGCCGTCCTCCTCCTGGAGGCACTGGCCAAGGTGGCCGACATCGCGGTGGAGAGCCCGCCTCTGCAGGAGGCCGCCGAGGCCACCCGCCAGCGCCTCGACGAGCTCGTCGCCAACAGCGCCGAGCACAGCACGGTGGTCAGCCAGCTCGAGGCGCGCTACGACGCCGAGGCGGCGAAGCCCCAGGGCGCCGACCTGTCCGAGCTGGGCCCCGAGGGCTGGGAGAACCTGCCTACGGGCGACGAGCTGGCCGCCGAGTTCCAGCGCTTCCTCGAAGGGGACGGCTCCTAGCCAGAAGCACGTCCGGGCAGGCCGAGGCGGGGCAGGACGAAGTCGAGCTCGGCGGCCATGTGGCGCACCCGCTCGTCGACCACCAACGACCCGTGCCCGGCGTCGAAGCGGTACAGCTCGACCTCGGCGCCGCGCGCCTCGAGGGCCTCCACGTAGTTGAGCACCTGGCGGATGGGACAGCGGGTGTCGTTGTCCCCCGCGATCACCAGCACGGGCGTGCGCGCGCGGTCGACGTAGGTGAGCGGCGACCGCTCGACGTACAGGTCGCCCACCTCGTCGGGGCTGCCGCCGAAAAGCGACCGGTCGAAGGCCTGCAGGCTGGGAGCCTCCTCGGCGTAGGCGGTCAGGTAGTCGGCCACCGGGACGGCGGCCACCGCCGCCGACCATCGCTCGGGGTGGAGGCCGATGGCGAGCAGGGTCACGTACCCGCCCCACGACCCCCCGGCCACCACCGCTCGGGCGGGGTCGGCGACGCCGTCGGCCACCAGGGCGTCGAGGCCGGCGACGACGTCCGCCACCTCCGGGAACCCCGGGTCGCCGATGAGGGCGTCGCGGAAGGCGATCCCGTACCCGGTGGACCCCCGGTAGTTGACCATGGCCACGGTGACCCCGTGGTCGACCCACGCCTGCACGTCGGGCATGAAGGCGTCCTGGTAGGCCCACGTCGGGCCACCGTGGACGAGCATGACCACCGGGTGGGGCTCCGGCCCGGGCGGCGTGGCGACGAAGCCGTGCACGCGCTGGCCCACCGGGTTGGTGAACGACCAAGACCGGTACGGCCGCCCCCCGGGCGCCCGCTCGCCCTCCGCCGCGCACACCTCGCGACCGTCGACCGAGCGCACCGAGGGCGGGGTGGCGCCGTCGGCGATGCGGAGCCACACCTCGCCGCCGGGGCGCACCCGGGCACCCGAGACGGTGCCGTCGGGGTGGGGGACGGGCTCGAGGGCGTCGGTCTGCAGGTCGAGGCGGAAGAGCCGGTGGCGGCCCTCGTGCTGGTGGACGACCAGGAGGGCGGAGGAGTCCGGCCACCAGTCGGCCACCCTCACGTCCCCGGGCAGGTCGACGTGCAGATCGCGGCGCTCGCCCGTGGTCAGGTCCCAGACGGCCGGGCGCTCCTTCCCCTCGCGCTCGTGGACGACGGCCAGGCGCTGGTCGCCTGCGACCCGGGCCCAGCCGGCGACCGAGAGCCCCAGCCCCGGGCCGTCCCACTGCTCGCCGACCGTCTCCCCCGTCGTCGGGTCGACGACCCGCAGGGCCAGGTGGATGTTGTCGCCGTGCTCGGCGTGCTCCAGGCACAGGAGCGACGAGTCGCGCGACAGGTCGGCGACCTCGACCATCTCGGGGTGGCGGTGAAGAAGCCTCGGCTCGCCGCCGTCCCACGAGAGGTGAACGGCGAACCCGTCCTCGCCAGCCGTGCCCACGGCCACGACGCCGTCGCCGAGGGCCAGCCCCGCGCTCCACGCGTCCGGAAGCCCGGGGACGAGGGGGCGGCTGTCGCCGTCGCCCCCGAAGGGCTGCACCAGCCAGTGACCGGTCTCGTCGCCGGTCACGTCGTGGAACCACACGACGCCGGTGCCGTCCGCGGTACAGGCGCCGAACGGGACGCCGATGGGGTCGTCGGTCACCTGCCGCCGGGTGCCGGCGGCACGGTCCCAGGCGTACACCTGCCAGGCGCCGCTCTCGTTGGACGTGAGGGCCAGCCGGTCAGGGGCGTGGCGGGCCCAGTGGGGGAAGCCGACGGTGGGGGCTCGGAACCGGCGCTCCCAGAGCGGCATGCCGCCCGGGGCGACGCTCACCCGCCGACGACGATGTTGATCAGCTTCGGCGGCCGGGTGATGACCCGAGAGGGCGACTGCCCGCCCAGGACGGCCTGCACCCGTTCCGACGACAACGCGAGGCGCTGCATCTCCTCCTCGTCGACGTCGGCGGCCACCTGCAGGCGATCGCGCACCTTGCCGTTCACCTGCACCACCATCGTCTCGGTCTGCACCGCGGCCAGAGCCGGATCGGCCACCGGCCACCGCTCGGCGTGGATGTGGCTGCCCTCGCCGTGGCGCCGTTCCCACAGCTCGGCGGTGATGTGGGGGACCATCGGGGCCAGCAGCAGGAGCAG
>DATACM010000364.1:0-3010 GCA_036259055.1 Acidimicrobiales bacterium
TCCGCCACCAGTCGGGCGATCAGGTGGGCGGAGTTCGGCACCGCCCCGCCGAACAGCCCGGAGTGGAGGTCCGACGCGGCGGTGCGCAGGTCGACGTGGAACGCCACCAGCCCCCGCATCCCCACGCACACCGAGGGGACGTCGGGCGCCCACATGTCGGTGTCGGAGACGACCACCACGTCGCAGGCCAGCCGCTCCCGCTCGGCGACCAGGAGCGCCTCGAAGTGGGGGCTGCCGACCTCTTCCTCGCCCTCGACCAGGAAGCGGACGTTGACCGGCAGGCGGCCCCGCGTGGCGAGCAGGCCCCGGACGGCCTCGATCTGGTAGAGGACCTGCCCCTTGTCGTCCACCGCGCCCCGGCCCCGGCACTCGCCGTCGACCACGACCGGCTCGAACGGCGGCGAGCGCCACTCGTCGAGGGGGTCGACAGGCTGCACGTCGTGGTGCCCGTACACCAGGGCGGTCGGCGCCCCTGGCCCGGCGTGGAGGTGGTCCCCGTAGACGGCCGGCGCCCCGCCGGTCTCCAGCACCTCCACGTGCTCCATCCCTGCCCGCCGCAGCAGCTCGGCGGTGAGCTCGGCCGAGCGGCGCACGTCGGAGGCGTGGTCGGGCTGGGCGGAGATGGACGGCACCCGCAGCCAGTCGAGGAGGTCGGCGACGATGCGTTCGGCCTCGGTCTCGATCCACCCGGTCAGGGCGAGCTCGGCGGTGGCCCCCACGGCCGGCCAGGGTACTTTGAGGCCCGGGAGGAGCCGTGAAACGACGGCCCGAGCGGGGTTGGGGCCCGCCCGGGGAAGGAAACATTGCCCGGGGAGTTCGACGACATCCGTGCCCGGTTGGAGGCCATCAGCGAGGAGCTGGCCGACCTCGCGCTGGTGCGCCTGCGGGAGTCGATCGACGCCGGGGGCACCGCGCTCCCCGTCGACGAGCGCCGCCTCACCCGGGCCCGGCGGGCGGTGGAGAAGGCGGCGGCGATCCTGGCCGAGCCCGACGACACCCGGTAGCGCGCACGAACCGGCGGTCAATTGTTGCGCCCGGGCGACGGAATCCACCGCCGGTTGGAGAGGGGTGGGTGGTCCCCAACGAGACGGCCGCCCTGAGGTAGCGTGATCGTTGTCCCCTGCGACGGTCTGCGACGAATGAGCCTCGGGTGAGCGGACGGTGACCAAGCACATCTTCGTCACCGGTGGTGTGGCCAGCTCGCTGGGCAAGGGGCTCACCGCCTCGTCGCTGGGGCGGCTGCTCAAGAGCCGGGGGCTGCGGGTCACCATGCAGAAGCTCGACCCGTACATCAACGTCGACCCCGGAACGATGAACCCCTTCCAGCACGGCGAGGTGTTCGTCACCGAGGACGGCGGCGAGACCGACCTCGACCTGGGCCACTACGAGCGGTTCGTCGACGAGAACCTCAACCGGGACTCCAACGCCACCACCGGCTCCATCTACCAGGCGGTGCTGGCCAAGGAGCGCAGGGGTGACTACCTGGGCGTCACCGTGCAGGTGATCCCCCACATCACCAACGAGATCAAGGCCCGCATCCTGCGGGTGGCCAACGACGACGTCGATGTGGTCATCACCGAGGTGGGCGGCACCGTCGGCGACATCGAGATCCTCCCGTTCCTCGAAGCCATCCGCCAGTTCCGCAACGACGTGGGCCGGGACAACGTCTGCTACGTCCACGTCACCCTGGTGCCGTTCATCGGGCCGTCGGGCGAGCAGAAGACCAAGCCCACTCAGCACTCGGTCACCGAGTTGCGGGGCCGCGGGATCCAGCCCGACGCCATCGTCTGCCGCAGCGACCGGCCGCTCAGCGAAGGGCTCAAGCGCAAGATCTCCCTCCTCTCCGACGTCCCCGAGGAGGCGGTCGTCTCGGCGGTGGACGCCCGCAACATCTACGAGATCCCCCTCGTGCTCCACGAGGAGGGCCTCGACGACTACGTGTGCCGGCTGCTGCGCTTCGACCGCTCCGAGCACGCCCCCGACCTGGGCGAGTGGCGGGCGCTGGTCGAGCGGGTGGAGGCGGCCACCATGCCGGTGCGCATCGGCCTGATCGGCAAGTACGTCGTGCTCCCCGACGCCTACCTCTCCGTGGTCGAGGCGCTGCGCCACGGCGGCTTCGCCCACGGAGCCCGGGTGGACGTCGACTGGGTCCAAGCCGAGGACGTCGAGGGGCTCCTCGTCGACGGGCGCCTCCGCGACCTCGACGGGCTGGTGATCCCGGGGGGGTTCGGCACCCGGGGCATCGAAGGCAAGATCGCCGCCGCCGGCTACGCCCGCGAGCACGACATCCCGTGCCTGGGCCTGTGCCTGGGCATGCAGACGATGACGATCGAGTTCGCCCGCAACGTCTGCGGGCTGGCGGGGGCCAACTCCTCTGAGTTCGACGGCGACACGCCCCACCCGGTGATCGACCTCATGGAGGACCAGCGCGACGTGGTCAACTACGGGGGCACCATGCGCCTGGGCGTGTACCCCGCCCGCCTGCGGCCCGACTCGCTGGTGGCGCGGGCCTACGGCGAGACGATCGTCTACGAGCGCCACCGCCACCGCTACGAGTTCAACCCCCGTTACCGGCGCCGCCTCGAGGAGGCGGGGCTGGTGGCCGTGGGGACGTCGCCCGACAACCGCCTGGTGGAGTTCGTCGAGCTGGCCGGCCACCCCTTCTGGGTCGGCACCCAGGCCCACCCCGAGTTCAAGAGCCGCCCTGACCGCCCGCACCCCCTGTTCCGGGCCTTCGTGGGGGCGGCCCTCGAGCGGGCGACGGCCCGCACGCCGAGCCCACCGGCCGCCCCAGCGGTCGAGCCCCTCCCCGTCGCCCATCCTTGATGTCGGAGGGGTTCCGCAAGCTGGGCGAGCGCGTCGTCCACGACGGCTACCTGATCACCACCGTCGAGGCGACCTTCGCGGACCCGTCGGGGGAGACGTTCGAGCGCGACCTCGTGCACCATCCCGGCGCCGTCTCGGTGGTGCCGGTCGTCGAGGACGGCAAGGTGCTGCTCGTGCGGCAGTA
>DATACM010000365.1:0-10307 GCA_036259055.1 Acidimicrobiales bacterium
CATGAGAGAACCTGTCCCCCTGGCGATAGAGGCCACCGGCCTGGTGAAGTCGTTCGGGACGACCCGAGCCGTCGACGGCGTCGACCTCGCCGTCCCGGTCGGCTCCGTGTACGGCGTGCTCGGGCCCAACGGTGCGGGCAAGACGACCACCATCCGCATCCTCGCCACGCTGATCGACCCGGACGAGGGCACGGCTCGGGTCCTCGGCCACGACATCGTCTCCGAGGGGGCTGAGGTGCGGCGCGCCGTCACCCTCACCGGCCAGCTGGCATCGGTGGACGAGGACCTCACGGGTCGGGAGAACCTGGTACTGCTCGGTCGTCTCCTCGGGTTGAGCCGCGCCGCCGCCAAGCAGCGGGCGGGCGAGCTGCTCGACGCCTTCGGGCTGGCCGAGGCCGCCGGCCGGCTGGTCAAGAACTACTCCGGGGGGATGCGGCGCAGGCTCGACGTGGCCGCCAGCATCGTCGTGACCCCGGAGCTGATGTTCCTCGACGAGCCCACGACCGGCCTCGACCCCCGGTCCCGCAACCAGGTCTGGGAGATCGTCCGGGCGCTGGTGGACGAGGGGACGACCATCCTCCTCTGCACCCAGTACCTGGAGGAGGCCGACCACCTCTGCGACGGGATCGCCGTGATCGACCGCGGCAAGGTCATCGCCGAGGGGACGCCGGCCCAGCTCAAGGCGTCGGTGGGCAGCGCCGCCGTGCAGGTGCGGCTGGCCGACCCGGAGCAGCGCGAGCTGGCCGAGCAGCTCCTGGAGCGGGAACTGGGCGGAGTGGTGCCAGGGTCCGACCCGTCGTCGCTCTCCGCTCCGTGCGCCGATGCCGACCGTGCCGCCCTCGCCATCGCCGAGCTGTCCCGGTCGGGAGTGCACATCGCCGGCTTCTCGCTCGCCCAACCGAGCCTCGACGAGGTCTTCCTGGCCCTGACGGGCCGCACCGCAGAGCAGGCTGCCGCCGAGGAACCCGCGACCCTGGAGGAGGAACGAGCGCGATGACGACGAACCCGACGACCCCCGCGGCGGTCGACCCCGTCGCCGACCACGCCGCGGTGCGGCGAGCCATCTCGTCGACGCCTCGGCCCCCCGCGCCCGGCCCCCTCCAGGCGACGATGGCGTTCGCCTGGCGCGGGATGCTCAAGGTGAGGCACGTCCCCGAGCAGCTCCTCGATGCCACCCTCACGCCAGTGCTCTTCGTCGTGATGTTCACCTACATGTTCGGCGGCGCCATCGCCGGGTCGACCGGGGAGTACCGGGACTTCCTGCTTCCCGGGATCCTCGTGATGTCAGTGCTGTTCACGACCGTCTACTCCGGTGTGGCGCTGAACACCGACCTGACCAAGGGGGTCGTGGACCGGTTCCGGTCGCTTCCCATCTGGCGCTCTTCCCCGCTCGTGGGCTCGCTCCTCGGGGACGCCGTCAGGTACGTGACTGCCGGAAGCGTGATCATCCTGGTGGGCGTCGTTCTCGGCTACCGGCCGGGTGCCGGCGTCGGGGGCGCCGTCGCCGCGCTCGGGCTGGTGGTGCTGTTCGCCTTCGGGCTCTCGTGGGTGTTCACGACCCTCGGGCTGGTCCTGCGGGCGCCCAATGCGGTGATGAGCGCCGGGTTCCTGGGCATCTTCCCGCTCACCTTCCTGTCCAACGTCTTCGTGGACCCCGAGACGCTGCCCGGTCCTCTGGAGGCGTTCGTCGATGCCAACCCGGTCTCGGAGCTGGTCAGCGCCTGCCGGGGGTTGATGGAGGGGAACGTGGACGGCGCCGACATCGGTGTAGTGCTGGCGGTCGCCGCCGGGATCACTGCGGTGTTCATGCCGCTCACGACCCGCCTGTACCACAGGCGCTAGGACGGGCTACAGCCGCCGCAGGACGGCGACGACCTTCCCGTAGACGCGCACGTCGGCGGCGTCGAGCTCGATGGGCTCGAAGGCAGGGTTGGCGGGGAGGAGCACGACCTTGTTCCCCCTGCGGGTCCAAATCTTCACCGTGCCCTCCTCACCCGGGATCCCGGCCGCGACGACGTCGCCCTTCCGGGGCTCGGCCTCCTGGCGGACCACGACGTAGTCGCCGTCGAGGATGCCGGCCTCGATCATCGAGTCGCCCCGCACCCGCAGCATGAACAGCTGACCCTCGCCCACGAAGTCGGCGGGCAGGGGCAGCAGCTCCTCGACGTTCTCCTGGGCCAGCACGTCGGTGCCGGCGGCCACGTCGCCGACGAGGGGGACGTGGCGGGCAGGACGCCGTTCGACGGCCGCACCCGACCCGGCGTCGTAACGGACCTCGATGGCGCGGGGCTTCGAGGGGTCGCGCCGCAGGTAGCCGAGACGCTGCAAGGTGGCCAGGTGGGCATGGACGGTCGACGTGGAGGTGAGGCCCACGACCTCACCGATCTCGCGCACCGAGGGCGGGTACCCGCGCTCGCGCATGTGCTGCTCGATGCACTCGAGGATCTCCCGCTGGCGGGCGGTGAGTGTGGTCTCGGTCGCCATGCGCTCTCCTTCCGAACGCTCGTTCGAAGGACCGTACCACCTCGAGGGGACGATGGCAAACACCCGTTCGATTCGGCTTGACATCGAACAGCCGTTCGTGGTTGAGTGAAGGCGAACACGAGTTCGAGCCAGCGAGGAGAGGCTCTTTGGTCGCCGTCACCACCACCCGTCCCCCGTATCGGTCGACCCGTCCGGCGCCGAGGCGTCTGCTTGTCGGGGAGCGGGCCGAGGTCGAGACCGCTCGTTGTGGCTGCCGGCATCACCGGTCGCCCTTCACTCCGGTCGGCCGCCGCCTGGCCGTCGTCCACCCGGTGCCGGCGTCGATCTACCGGCGCCGGCGCCTCGTGGCCGCCGTCGTCGTGGCCGGGCTGCTGATCGCCGCCTGGGCCGCGCTCGGAGCGCTCGGAGGTGCCCTCACCGCCTCCGGGCGCTCCGCTGCCGATCTCGGCTCCCGGGCGTCGGTCGCGGTGGTCGAGGTCGGGCCCGGCGACACCTTGTGGACCATCGCCCGCCGCCTCCAGCCCTCGGGCGACGTCCGACCACTCGTCGACCGCCTGGCCGCCTCCCGCGGCGGCACCGTCCTGCAGGTGGGCGAGCGCATCGAAGTGCCCGCTCGCCGCTGAATCAGCGCGGGGCTGACGCTCGCTCCAGCAGCGCCAGGACAGTGTTCCAGTTCCGGGTCGTCGCGGTGACCCCGAGCTTCCGCTCGAGGAGGTCGTTGGTGAGCTTCGTGCGCCCGTAGCCGTTCGGATACCAGAGGTACACGGCCCGGTCGCCGAGCCGGAGCTCGTCGGGTTGAAAAGGGGTGGGGTCGAGGGCGGCGACGCGTTCGCCCTCCGGCGCCGCCGACAGGAACGCCACGTGCAGCTTCTTGGGATCAGCCGCCCGCTCGGGGAAGGGGTTGCCCTCGACGACCTGAGCCAGCTCCGCGGCGGTGCGCGCCAGCACCTTCACGTCCATCCCGAGCCGGCTCCTCAGCTCCTCCTCGATCCCGCCAGCGAGGGCGTCCGGATCCGTCGTGTCGGTCGTGAACACGGCGTTCCCTGACTGCAGGTAGGTCTCGACGTCCTCGTACCCCAGCGCGCCGAGCGCTTCGCGCAGGTCGCCCATCGCCACCTTCTTGTGACCGCCCACGTTGATCCCCCGCAACAGCGCCACGTACCTCGTCATCGCACATTGTGCGCGCCGGCTGACGTCGGCTGACGAGCTTGCCGCGCTCGTCCTGTTCCGGGTAAGGCCGGTGCTCCCGGCCTGGCACCGGTCGAACCGTGCGTCGCCCCGCTCGACGGCTTCGCCGGTTGCGTCGGCCGAGACGAGGGCGCACAGTGAGACCGTCCTGCCGCTCGTGAGGGAGGCCACTGTGTATCGCCACCTGTACCGGTCCCAGGTCGTCTATGGCCATTTCCGCCAGTTCGTGGACATCTCGAGGGAGATCAGCGCGCTCGAGCGTTCGCGGGGGTGGGCGGTCAGCACGATCTGGACGCCGACCGTCGGCATTGCCAACGAGGCGGTGATCATCGCCGATTACGAGAGCCTGGCCAGCTTCGAGCAGGAGCGCGCCGCCCGCTATGCCGACTCCGAGTACATGCGGCTGGCGCGCCAGGCGGCGGCGCTGATGGCCCAGGGGACGTTCCGCGACGAGCTCCTGGAGGAGGCCCCCAACCTGGTCGACGCCTCGTAGGCCGGCGATCTCTCGTACCGCCACGGCCTCAAAGCGTCACCCCTTGACCGCTCCCATGGTGAACCCCGCCACGAAGCGTTTGAGGAAGGCGTTGAACACCAGGGCGATAGGGATGGCCACCAGCAACGTGGCCGCCTGCAACGACTGCCAGAAGAACACGTCTCCCCGTACCAGCTCGGTGGGGACGCCCACGCTCACCGTCTTCTGGCTGGTCTGGGAGACGAAGGCCAGGGCGTAGATGAACTCGCTGGCCGACAGGGTGGCGGTGAACACCACCACGGCCACGATCCCCGGCAGCGACAGCGGCAGCACCGTTCGCACGAACGCCCCCAGTCGGCTGTAACCGTCGACCATGGCCTGCTCCTCCATGTCCCGGGGGATCGACTTGAAGAACCCCATGAGCAGCCACACCGACACAGGGATGGTGATCGTCGGGTAGACGACGACCAGCGCCCAGCGGGAGTCCTGCAACCCCAGCTGGGAGACGACCCGCGAGAGCGAGATGAAAAGGAGCGAAGGCGGGATCAGGTAAACGAAGAAGATGGCGATCCCCAGCGCCCCGCCCCACCGTAGGCTGAGCCGGGCCAGGCTGTAGGCGGCGGGGACGCTGGCGGCCAGGGTTATGAGCACGACCACCACGGCCACGACGACGGTGTTGTTGACGAACACGTCGAAGGCGGTGTTCTCGAACAGGAGCCGCACGTGCTCGAGGGTGGGCGGGCGGTTGAAGATGAAGGGGTTGTTGTTGCGGTTGTAGAGGTCCTGGTGGGCCTTGAACGCGGTGATCAGGCCCCAGAGGAACGGGAAGGCGGCCATGAGGGTGAACCCGACGACGAGGGCGTAGAGGCCCACGCGCGCCCACCGCCGCCGGCGCGCCGCCCGCGCTCCCGCCGGGGTCAGCGTGGTCGCCATCTACAGCACCTCCATCCGCCGCACCGAGCGGAGGATGAGGATGGCCATGGCGAGCAGGACCGGGAACAGGAACAGGGCGATGGCCGCCCCCTGGGCCAGGTCGCCGCCCTGGATCCCCCGGAAGAACGCCCACGTCGGCAGAATCTGGGTGGCGTCGACCGGCCCGCCCCGGGTGAGGACGAACACCGCGCTCATGTCGGTGAAGACCAACACCGCGCCGAACAACGTCGCCACGGCGGTCACCGGCAGGCTCAACGGGATCGTGATCTCCCACAGCTTCCGCCAGAACCCGGCGCCGTCGACCTCGGCGGCGTCGTCGAGGTCCTGGGGGATGGCGGTGAGCCCGGCCATGATGATCACCGCCGCCAGCGGGACGATGCGCCACACCTGCACCGCGATCACCGACACGACGGCCAGGTCCTCGTTCCCCAGCCAGTGCAGGTTGCCCTCGAGGAGGCCGAGCCACCGCAGCGTCCAGTCGATGGGGCTCAACAGCGAGTCGAGCAGCCACAGCCAGGCGATCGACGCCAGCGACACCGGCGTCGTCCACGGAAGCAGTACCAGGAACCGGACGATCCACTTGCCCCGGAAGTCCCGGGTCAGGACCAGCGCCAGGACCTTGCCCAGCACCAGCACCAGCACCATGGTCGCGAACGTGATGAGCAGGCTGTTGCGCAGCGAGCGCAGGAAGACCGGGTCCTCCAGGATCGCCCTGAAGTTGCGCAGGCCGACGAAGTCGTAGCTGGGATCGCCGACGGTCACGTCGCTCAGGCTGTAGGCGATGGCCAGGAAGAAGGGGATGGCCACGAGCGCCACGATGTAGACGACCGAGGGCAGCAGCATGAGCGGCGCCAGGAAGCCGTCGCGGTCGAACAGGTAGCGCCGCGTCCGCCGCGCTCCCACGGCCCCGGTCGCCGAAGTGTCGCTCAGAGGCGTTGCCGTTCCGTGCGGGCGCCGCTGGACTTGTCGAAGAAGTGCAGGTCGGCGCCACGGATGACGAACTCCGACGTCTCGCCCACCGGCACGTCGACGGAGACGGTGGCCGGCAGCATCGAGATCGCCCGGGTGTCCTCGCCGATGCCCCGGACGGTGCCGATCACGTGGCGCTCCGACCCCAGGTACTCGATCCGGTGCACGTCGAACGGCACGGTGACGGCGTCGGCGTCGGGGACGACGACCCCCTTGGGCAGCAGGCTCTCGGGACGGAAGCCGACGAGCACGCCGTCGCGCTCGATGACGTTCATTGGCGGTGAGCCGAGGAAGGTGGCCACGAAGGCGTCGGCCGGCTGGTGGTACACCTCGTGCGGCGTGCCCAGCTGTCGGATCCTGCCCTCCGACATCACCGCGATGCGATCGCCCAGTCCCATGGCCTCGACCTGGTCGTGGGTGACGTAGATGGTCGTCGTCCCGACCCGGTCCTGGAACTGCTTGAGGTCGTCACGGGCGGCGGCCCGCAGCTTGGCGTCGAGGTTGGAGAGCGGCTCGTCGAGCAGGAACACGCTGGGCTCCCGCACGAGGGCGCGGGCCAGCGCCACGCGCTGGCGCTCCCCGCCTGAGAGGTGCCGCGGCCGGCGGTCCAGGAGCCGGGTGATCCCCAGCAGCTGGGCGGCCCACTCGACCTTCTCGGCCCGCTCCTCGGGCGGCATGCCCTGCGCCTTGAGGGGGAACTCGATGTTCTTGCGGGCGGTCTTGTGCGGGTACAGCGCGTAGCTCTGGAACACCATGGCGATCTTGCGGGCCCGCGGCGGTAGCCCCGCCATCGGCTCGCCGCCGATGACGACGTCACCCGAAGTCGGCTGCTCGAGGCCGGCGATGAGCCTGAGCAGCGTGGTCTTGCCGCAGCCCGACGGCCCGAGCAGCACCAGGTACTCGCCCTCGGCCGTCGCCAGGTCGAGGTCGTCGACGGCCGGGCTGGCGTTGCCCTCGAACTGCTTGGTGAGGTGGCGGACCTCGACGACGGCCACTCGTTACCGGCTGCCGCCCACCAGGCCGCGCTCGCGCCATCTGGCGAAGATGGGCTTGATCTGGTTCTCGGCGTCGATGACGGCGTCGCGCGGGCTCAGCTCCCCCCGCGCCGCCTTGGCCATCATCTTGGGCAGGATGAACGTGTCGAACACCTCGCCGATGGCGGCGTTGGCGGGCCCCGGGTGGCCGACGTTGGTGGTCCACTGCTCGGCATCCTTGAGGAACGCCAGCTTGTTCGCCGGCCTGGAGCCGAAGGGGTCGTTGTCCAGCCACGAGTCGAGCTGGGGAACGGTCCTCGGGAAGGCCGGGAACGTGTACAGCTCGGTGTTGTTGGTGGCCTGGGCGTAGTTGGCTACCAGGTGGAGCATGAACTCCTTGGCGGCGTCGGGGTTCCTGGCGTGCCTGGGGACGGTGTAGATCGGGATGACGTGCTCGGACGCCAGGAACACCCCGCCCGGTCCCTTGAGGGCGGGCGTGAAGAACACGTCGTTGGCCACGTCCGGGTTCTGCGTCTGAGCCGTGCGGTAGGCGGAGATGGAGTTGAGGATGTAGGACAGGTTGCCGGCGATGAGGCCCTGGTTGTTGGAGGCGGCGTTCCAGGCGAACACCTCGTCGGTCATCGCCGCCCTGAACAGCCGGGCCATGAAGTCGACGGCCTCGATGGTCTGAGGCGAGTTGATCGCCACGTTCTCGCGCTCGTCCTGCTCGGACCCGCCGAACGACCAGATCAACGCCCGGGCCGCCATGTTGGAGTCGAGCTCGTTGGACATGCCGATGCCGAGCTGGATGTTCTGCTCCCGCTTGATACGCCCACCGGCGTCGAGCAGGTCCTGCCAGGTGGTGGGGCCGTTGGGCATCCCGACCCTCTCCCACAGCGACCTCCGGTAGTCGCCCGGGTCGGGGACCCAACCGTGGCAGAAGCCGTAGAACTTCTTGGTGGCCGGGTTGAACGTGCTCCTCGTGCAGAGGCCGAGCTGGTCGCCGTGACGCCTCTTGGCCTCGTCGTTGACGTCGGTGAGGTCCAGCAGGCTGGGCTCGAACGCCGAGGGAGGGGAGAGGAACTCGATGAGGTCGTGGCCCTCGTTGGCGGCGATCTCGGCCGACGCCCGGGCTGGGATGTCGGCGAGGTTGATGTGGTCGACGGTGACGTTGACGCCGACCTGACGGCCCCAGTCGGCGACGAAGGCGTCGAACCAGCGGTCGTGGCGGGGCACGAAGTGGCTCCACTGCAGGATCCTGAGGTCGCCCGACAGCTGCCTGGTGGGCTGGACGAGCGTCGAGGTGACGCCGGTGACGCCAGTCGTCGTCTCGTCGTCCCCGTTACCGCAGGCCACCAGCACGGTGAGCCCGGCGGAGAGCTGGATGAAGCGGCGGCGCGAGATCCCTGACTGACGACCGGTGTCCTCCACGAGCCGGACCTCCCCCTTACTCGGTCCTCGTTGCCGACCGGCGTCGACGCCGTATGCGGCTCACGAAACGTACACCTTGGTCGTCGGCGGAGGCTGGACGGGTCGTCGTGCGCTCAGGGCGGCCGCCCGCTGCCGCTCGGTCCGCGGCTTCACCGCTTCGCGCCCCCTCACTCCGAAGCCCGGGCGTCGGCGAGCCCTCCGAGGTCCACGGGGGCCGACGGTAGTGTCGCTCGACGCTTCGTCTCCCGCCCCATGGACGCCTCACCGCCCTCTTCCGACACGGCCGGCCACGTTCTCGGGTACGCGGCAGTCGCCGCCGCCGCCGCCCTGTGGGCGGTGGCGGCGGTGGTCGCCCGGCGGCTGTTCGACTCGGGCGTGAGCCCCGTCGAGCTGACCGAGTCGCGCGCTTTCCTGGCCTTCGCCGGTTTCGCTCTGGTGCCGAGCGCCTGGCGGCGTGTCCGGTCGGCGGGCACGGCTCAGATCGTCGGTCTGGCCGTGGCCATCGCCTTCGTCAACGTCACGTACTACGTGGCCATCTCGCGGGTGCCGGTGGCCGTCGCCCTGGTGATCCAGTACACCGCGCCGGCGCTGATCGTCGGGTGGACGGCCCTCGTCGCCAGGAAGGCGCCGTCGCCCGAGGTGGTCGCCGCCCTGGCCGTCGCCCTGGTCGGCGTCGTGCTGGTGATCGACCTCACGCCCGGGGCCATCGGCAGCATCGACGCCTTGGGGCTGGCCATGGCCATCGCCTCGGCCGGGTTCTTCTCCACCTACATCGTGCTGGCCGAGAAGACGGGCGCGGTCTACGGCTCGAACGGCGCCATGCTGCGGGCGTTCGCCATCGCCAGCCTGCTGTGGGTGGTGTACCAGCTGCCGCGCGGGGTGCCCGAGGACGTTCTCGAGCTCTCCAACGTCCCGGGGGTGCTCTACGTGGGGCTGGCGGGGACGCTGGCGCCGTTCCTCCTCTTCGCCTGGGGCGTCGGGCGGGTCCGGGCCGAGCGGGCGGCCATCGCCGCCACCCTCGAGCCGGTGATCGCCGCGGTGGTGGCATGGGGGTGGCTGGGCCAGCACCTGTCGGCCCTGCAGGTCGCCGGAGCCGCCCTGGTGGTGGGCGCGGTCGTGACCTTGCAGTCCCGCCGCCAGCGCCCTCTGGTGGCGCCCGACGTGTGAGTGCTTTTGTGGAGAGTTGACTACCTATTTGGTGGTCAACTCTCCACAGAAGGGTCGCCGGAGGTACGGTCGGGTGGTGCGCTGCCCGGCGTGCTCGGCCCTCGACGACAAGGTCGTGGACTCACGGCTGGCCGACGACGGCGCCGCCATCCGCCGACGGCGGGAGTGCCTGGAGTGCGGCCGGCGGTTCACGACCTACGAGCGCCTCGAGGAGGCACCCCTGGTCGTGCTGAAGCGGTCGGGGGGGCGGGAGCCGTTCAACCGGGCCAAGGTGGCGGCCGGCGTGCGGGCGGCGGTGAAGAACCGGCCCATCACCCCCGCCCAGGTCGATGCGTTGGCCGCAGAGGTGGAGGAGTCGCTGCGGCTCGAGGGGCCGGAGCTCACGAGCGCACGCATCGGGCTCACCGTCCTCGACCGCCTGCGTGCCCTCGACCAGGTGGCCTACCTGCGCTTCGCCAGCGTCTACAAGGGCTTCGAGGGACCCGGCGACTTCGAGCGGGAGATGGGCCTCCTCTCCAAGCGAGACGACGGCGACGACGCCCCTCCACGGACCTGATCTCAGGAAGCGGCCACGACCAACCCGCTGGGCGTCGGGGCGGTCCCGGCGTCGACGGCCAGTGCCTCGAGCAGGCTCGAGGCGAGCAACCGCCGGGACGAGCTGTCGAGCTCGATGATCGCTGCCGCCGCCA
>DATACM010000366.1:0-1563 GCA_036259055.1 Acidimicrobiales bacterium
CGGGGCCTGGCGTAGCGCCCGAGCACCGCCCATCTCGGCCAGCAGCCGGCGCTTCCTCGTCGGCCCCAACCCGGGCACGTCGTCGAGGACGCTGCGGGTCATGCGCTTGCCCCGCAGCTGGCGGTGGTAGGCGACGGCGAACCGGTGGGCCTCGTCGCGGATCCGCTGGAGCAGGTAGAGCGCCTCGGATTGCCGGGGGATGCGCACGGGGTCGGCCAGCCCGGGGAGGAAGACCTCCTCGAAGCGCTTGGCCAGAGCGGCGACGGAGATCTCGCCGTCCAGGCCCAGCTCCTGCACCACCTCCATGGCCACGCCGAGCTGTCCCTTGCCCCCATCGACCAGCAGCAGGTTGGGCTGATAGGCGAACCGCCGGCGGCGCTCGTCCACCGGGCGGCCCCGCTCGGCCAGGAGGGCGGTGAGGCGACGGGTGAGGACCTCGCGCATGGCCGAGAAGTCGTCGTTCCCGGGGACGTCGCGGATCCGGAAGCGGCGGTAGTCGCTCTTCTTGGGCAGGCCGTCCTCCATGACCACCATGGAGCCGACGTAGTCGCTGCCCTGGATGTGGCTCATGTCGAAGCACTCGATGCGCAGGGGGGCGTCGGGGAGGTCGAGGGCGTCCTGTAGGGCGTTGAGGGCCCTTGCCCGGGCGTTGTGGTCGGACGCCCGCTTCAGGCGGTGGCGGACGAACTCCTCCTTGGCGTTCTGGGTGACGGTCGCGTGCAGGGCGCGCTTGTCCCCCCGCTGGGGGACCCGCACCCTGACCTTCGAGCCCCGAAGCTCGGTGAGCCAGGCGGTGTAGAGCTCCGGATCGTCTGGCTCCTCGGGGACGAGCACCTCCCGGGGCACGGCGTCGGCCCCCGCCTCGGCGTACAGCCCCTCGAGGACGTTGCCCACCAGCTCCGCCCCCGAGACGTCCTCGACCTTGTCGAGCACGAAGCCCTTGCGGCCGACGACCCGTCCCCGCCGCACGTAGAAGACCTGGACCGACGCCTCCAGCTCGTCGTCGGCGATCCCGACCACGTCCAGGTCCTCGGGGCGCTCGGTGACCATCGCCTGCTTCTCGATGACCTTGCGCACGCTGGCCAGGCGGTCGCGCAGGCGGGCGGCCCGCTCGAACTCCAGAGCATCGGCCGCCTCCTTCATCTGCTGCTCGAGCCGCCGGACGACGGGCTGCGTCTCTCCGTCGAGGAAGTCGGCCAGCTCGCAGACCAGGCGGTCGTAGTCGTCCTTGTCGACCTCGCCGACGCAAGGCCCCGTGCACTTCTCGATGTGGAAGAGCAGGCAGGGGCGCCCCAGCTTCTGGTGGCGGTCGAACTTGTTGTCCGAGCACGTGCGGATCGGGAACGTACGCAGGAGCAGGTCGAGCGTCTCCCGGATGGCGTAGGCGTGGCCGTACGGGCCGAAGTACCGCGTCCCCTTGCGCTTGCGCCCCCGCATCACCATGGCCCGGGGCCACTCGTCGCTCAGCGTGAGAGCGAGGAACGGGTAGCTCTTGTCGTCGCGCAGGCGGATGTTGAAGCGGGGACGGTGCTGCTTGATGAGGCTGTACTCGAGCATGAGGGC
>DATACM010000367.1:0-9227 GCA_036259055.1 Acidimicrobiales bacterium
GTCGGAACCAACCAGTAGCTGTCACACCCCCGCCCTACCATGGTGGTCGCCGCTTCCCCCTCGGTAAGTACCGCACCTCCCAGGGGGTTCCGTCATGACCAACGTGGTAGTCCTCATCGGCCGGTTGGCGCGGCCCGCCCAGTTCCGCCAGCTACCTTCCGGCGACGTCCTCGTCGAGTACCAGCTCACCGTGCCGCGGCCCGGGCAGAAAGCCGACAGCGTGCCGGTCGTGTGGGAGCAGCCGCCGCCCTCCGCCTCCGATCACGACACCGACGCCGAGGTGGTGGTCGTCGGCAGGGTTCGCCGCCGCTTCTTCCGGGCCGGCGCCAGCACCCAGAGCCGCACCGAGGTGGTCGCCGAGACGGTGGTCTCGGCCCGCCACGGCAAGCGGGCCAGGGGAGCGCTGGAACGGGCACGAGCGCGGCTGGACGACGCCGTGGCCGCCGCGGGCAAGGGCAACGGCCGATGACGGCGCCACCTCGGGCCGCGCCGGACCCTGCTCAGTCTTCCAGGCGGCGGAACACCAGGCCGGTCCGGGGCTTGGGCCGGAAGAACGTCGTCTTCTCGGGCATCCGGCGGCCGGCCCGGGCCGTCCGGGCGATCTGGTCGACGGTGGCGGCGCGCAGCAACAGGCCGGCCTGGGCCTGGCCGGCACCGACCGCGGCGAGCACGTCCGCAGCCCGATGCGGGTAGCCGGTGTTGTGGCTCGGCCAGGCGGCGAGGGCCCGGTCGAGCCTGGCGGCGTCCGGCTCGTCCGCCACGCCGTCCCCGTCGCCGTTCGCCCGAGGCCGCAGCCACCAGGTATGACCGGGCACGACGAGGGCGGAGGCGTCGGCGTCGGCCAGGCGTTGGGGCAGGTCGGGCCCGGGGGCCCCGCCGTCGCCCAGCTCGAACTGCGAGGCCAGCGCCTCGGCGGGGTCGAACCCGTCGGGAAGGTCCCACAGCAGCCGGTGGATGGGGCCCACCGACACGTGCTCGTCGGCCAGCTCGACGACATAGGCGAGGACGAGGTCGTAGTCGCCGGGGCGGTCCCCGGCGGCGGCCCGGCGCTCGTCGCGATAGGCCAGGGCGGTCTCGTAGCGGTGGTGCCCGTCGGCGATCACGACCGGGGCCGATGCGACCGTCTGGCGAATGGCGTCGATCACCGCCGGCCGGGTCACCCGCCAGAGCCGATGGTGCACCCCTTCGTCGTCGGTGCAGCGGGCCACCGGCGGGCCCTCGACGGTGCAGAGGTCGCTCAGGCCTTGGGCCAGCGAGAGCCCCCAGATGGGCGACACATTGGCCCGGCAGGCCCGCATGAGCTTCAGGCGGTCGTCCTTGGGCTTGGCCATCGTCCGTTCGTGGGGAAGGACGCTGCCGTCCGTCGGGGCCAGCTCGAGCGCCCCGATGACCCCCGTCGTCTGGCGCGACCGCCCGGCCTCGTCGCGGAAGCCCATGCGGTAGACGTAGAGGACGGGCTCGGGCTCGACGACCAGCACACCCTGGTCCAGCCACTCCTCGAACCGGCACCCGGCGGCCTCGTACCGGTCGCCCCCGTCGGTGGCCCGCGAGAGGTCGACCCGGACGATGTTGTACGGGCTCCGAGCCTCCAGGCGGCGGCGCTCGTCCTCGGCGATGACGTCGTACGGCGGGGCGACGACGTCGTCGAGCGAGACCCGCTCGTTGTCGTAGCGGATGCCGGGGAAGGGCTCGAATCGGGGCACGGACCCTTGGTAGCAGATGGCGACACCCGGCACGGGAACCGCCCGCCACTAGTGGATCGCCGATCCGACCCGCTCCGGCCGCAGCCGGTCACGCAGCACGAGCGCCACCAGCGCCCCGAACGCGAAGCCCCCCACGTGGGCCACCCACGCGACGCCCTCGGCGGGGTTGAGGAAGAACTGCGCCACGAACCAGAACCCGAGCAGCCACTTGGCCGGGACGTCGCGGAACATGAACAAGAACAGCGTCCGGATGGGGACGTCGGGGAAGAGCACCAGGTAGGCGCCCATGACGCCGGCGACCGCTCCCGAGGCGCCGACCACGGGCACCGTGCTGTCCGGCTGGACGGCCACGTGGGCGGCGGCAGCGGCCAGGCCGGAGAGCAGGTAGAAGGCGAGATAGGGGACGGGGCCGAGGCGGTCCTCGATGTTGTTGCCGAACACCCAGAGGAACAGCATGTTCCCGCCGATGTGCCACCAGCTCCCGTGCAGGAACATCGAGTAGAGCACGGCGAGGTACACCTGCTTGCCGGGGAACTCGGCTTCGTCCGCTCCGGCGGCAGGGCTCGCGTCGCACGCCTCCGTCTCGCCCTCGTAGAGGGTGTCGCTGACCTCTTCGTGGCTGAGCGGGCGGCCGCTCACCACCTCGCAAGGGATGGCGGCGAACTCGAACGTGAAGTTGGCCTGGGCCAGCCCGCGGTCGTACGGCCGCTGGACGAACGCGAAGATCACCACGTTGGCGGCGATCAGCAGGACGGTCACCCACGGGAACCGGCGGGTGGGGTTGTCGTCCCTCAGGGGGAACACGGCGCGGAGTGTAGGCGTGGCCCTCCAGCTCACCGTTGTCCGTGTCGGGCCCCGTGGGTACCCTCGGAGCCGGGTAGCCGCATCGAGCCGCGGCGACCGGGAGGGCGCCACCGATGGCCAAATCCGACCTCTTCAAGCGGACGCTCGAGGCGGGGACGTCGTTCCTGGACATGTCGCGGGAACGGGCGGAAACGGTCGTCAAGGAATGGGTCGAGGCGGGAGATCTGCGCAAGGGCCGCGCCCAGCAGGCGATCGACGACGTGCTGGCACGGAGCCGCAAGGTCACCGACGAGCTGCGCGACCTCGTCCGGCGGGAGATCCGCGAGCAGCTCGGCGCCATGGGGGTGGCGACCACCGACGACCTGGCCCGCCTGGAGGCGAAGATCGACGAGCTGCGGTCGGCCCAGGCGCCGCCCCAGGGCCCTGCCGAGGCCTCGGCCCCCACCCGCCCGGCCGCACCGAGGGTGAAGAAGATGGCCAAGGCCGCCAAGGGGGCGCCGGTGACCAAAGGCGCCGCCATCCGCAAGGCCGCCAAGGCCGCCCCGGCCAAGAAGGTCTCCGCGGCCGAGCCGGCGCCCGAGGCGGCCGCCGAGCCGACCGCCCCCGGCGACGGGACCTGACGTCGCAGCGGCGGCGCCTCGACGTCGAGCTGGTGCGGCGGGGCCTGGTCGCCAGCCGCGAGCGGGCCCGTGAGGAGATCGCCGCCGGGCGGGTCACCGTCGGTGGTGCCCCGGCACTGACGCCCGCCCGCCTGGTGCAGGCGGGGGAGGCGGTCATGGTCGCCGACGGCGGCGGCCGCTACGTGAGCCGGGGCGGGGAGAAGCTGGCCGCCGCCCTCGCCGCCTTCGCCGTCGACCCCTCCGGTCGGGACGCCCTCGACGCCGGTGCCTCCACCGGCGGGTTCACCGACTGCCTCCTCCAGGGCGGCGCGGCCCACGTGACCGCCGTGGACGTCGGAAGAGGCCAGCTCCACGAGCGGCTGCGGGCCGACCCGCGGGTCACCGCCGTCGAGCGGACCAACGTGCGGGACCTCACCCTGGCGTCGCTGCGGCGGCCCGGCGTCCCCTTCGACCTGGTGGTGGCCGATCTGTCGTTCATCTCCCTCCGCCTGGTGGCCCGGGCGCTCGTGGGGGTGAGCGGTCCGGGCGCCGACCTCGTCGTCCTGGTGAAGCCCCAGTTCGAGGCGGGGCGGCGGGAGGCCGACCGGGGACGGGGCGTCATCTCCGACCCCGAGGTCTGGCGCCGGGTGCTCGAGGAGGTCGATGCCGCGTTCGCCCGGGCCGGGGCCGCGATGATGGGGCTCATGGCGTCGCCGCTTCTCGGGACGAAAGGCAACGTCGAGTTCCTCGCCCACCTGGTCCCCGGGGCTCCGGAGAGCCCACCGGTCGCCCTCGACGCCGTGCTCGAGGCCGCCGTCGCGCTCCGGCGGGCCGGGAAGGGGAGCTGAGCAGGTGGCCACGGTCGCCCTCGTCATCAACACCGGGCGCCCGCGGGCGGTCGAGCTGGCTCATCAGGCGGCCGACTGGCTGACCGCCCGCGACCACCAGGTGAGGGTCCCAGAGGAGGACGCCGCCGCCGCCGGGCTGGCCAAGTACGGGTGCCCGCCCGCCGACGTCGGGCCGGGGGCGGACCTGGCGGTGAGCCTGGGGGGTGACGGCACCATCCTGCGCACCGTGTCCCTCGTCGCCTGCCACGAGGTGCCGGTGCTGGGCGTGAACGTAGGCCGCCTCGGCTACCTCGCCCACATCGAGCCCGACGCCCTCGTCGAGGCGATGGCCAGGGTGGTGGCCGGCGACGTCGTGCTCGAGGAGCGGCTCCTGCTCTGCGTGGGGGTGACCGCCGCGCCCGACGGCGCCGTCGGGGGCATCCGGGCCGACCCGCTCCTCGCCCTCAACGAGGCGGTGGTGGAGAAGGCCTCGGCCGGCCAGGTGGTCCACGTGGGAGTCCACGTGGACGACGAGTTCTTCACGAGCTACGCGGCCGACGGTCTCATCGTCGCCACCCCCACCGGCTCCACCGCCTACGCCTTCTCGGCCCGGGGGCCGATCATCGCCCCTCACCACCGCGCCCTCCTCCTCACCCCTGTCTCCCCCCACATGGCCTTCGACCGCAGCCTGGTGTTCGACCCCACCCAGGCGCTGCGGCTGGAGGTGCTCGACCGCCCCGCCCGCTTCATCGTCGACGGCCGCGAGCTGGGCCCGCTGGCCCCGGGCAGCACGATCACGTGCACCGCCGCCACCGAGGTGGCCCGGTTCGTGTCCCTCGGCCCGTGGGACTTCTACCGCGTCCTCAAGTCGAAGTTCGGCCTCTCCGACCGCTGATGCTCGTCGAGCTGCACGTCCGAGACCTCGGGGTCATCGACGACCTCGACCTGGTGCTCTCGCCCGGGATGACCGCCCTCACCGGCGAGACCGGCGCGGGCAAGACGCTGGTGGTGGAGGCCATCGAGCTGCTCGTCGGCGGGCGGGCCGACCCCGTGCTCGTCCGCCCGGGGGCGCTCGAGGCACGGGTCGAGGGCAGGTTCGTCGACGGCGACGAGGAGACGGTGCTGGCCCGAGCCGTGCCGCGCCACGGGCGGTCGCGGGCGTACGTCGACGGGAGCCTGGCGACCGTCTCGGAGCTGGCCGAACGGGGCCGCCGCTTCGTCGACCTCCACGGCCAGCGCGCCCACCAGTCGCTCCTCGCCCCCCGGGTGCAGCGCGAGGGCCTCGACCGCTTCGGCGCCGTGGACCTCCGCCCCCTCGAGGCGGCCCGCCGCCGGGTGGCCGCCGTCGAGGCCGCGCTGGCCGCCGCCGGCGGGGACTCCCGGGCGGTGGCACGGGAGGTCGACCTCCTCCGGTTCCAGGTGGGCGAGCTCGACCGCGCCGACCTCGCCGACCCGGGCGAGGACGATGCGCTGGAGGCGGAGGAGGACCTCCTCGCCGACGCCGACGCCCATCGCCGGGGCGGGGCGGCGGCCTACCAGGCGCTGACCGACGACGGCGGCGCGGTCGACGCGGTGGGGGCGGCCGTCGCCGCCTGCGCCGGGCGTCGCCCGTTCGCCGGCACCGAGAGCCGGCTACGGGCACTGGCCGCCGAGCTGGCCGACGCCGCCGCCGACCTGCGGGCGGCGGTCGAGGGCGTCGTCGTCGACCCCGACCGCCTGGACGAGGTCCGGGCCCGGCGCCAGCTGCTCCGAGAGCTGTGCCGGAAGTACGGTGAGGGGTTGTCCGACGTCATCGCCTACCGGGAGCAGGCTCGCGCTCGGCTCGCCGATCTCGAGGGCCACGACCTCCGGGTGGCGGCCCTCGAGACGGAGCGGGCCGAGGCCCGGGCCGAGGAGGCAACGGCGGCGGCGGTCGTCGGACGGGCCCGGCGCCAGGCCGCCCCGGCGCTCGCCGCCGCCGTCGAGCAGCACCTGCGCTCGCTGGCGATGCCCGGGGCGCGCCTCGAGGTGACGGTGGGTGACGAAGACCCGGGTGACGACGTGACCTTCCTGCTCTCCGCCAATCCCGGAGAGGAGGCCCTGCCGCTGGCCAAGGTGGCGTCCGGCGGGGAGCTGGCCCGGTGCATGCTGGCCGCCCGGCTGGTGCTCACCGAGGCGCCGCCGACCCTGGTGTTCGACGAGGTCGACGCCGGCGTCGGCGGAGAGGCGGCGCTGGCCGTCGGAAGGGCGCTGGCCACGGTCGCCGCCGGCCACCAGGTCCTGGTGGTGACCCACCTGCCCCAGGTGGCCGCCTTCGCCGACCACCAGGTGGCGGTGGCCAAGGTCGAGGAGGCGGGACGGACGGTCGCCCGCGCCCGCCACGTCGAGGGACAGGACCGGGTGGTCGAGCTCTCCCGGATGCTGTCGGGCCAGCCGGCGAGCGTCACCGCCCAGGGCCACGCCAGCGAGCTGCTCGCCGCCGCCTCCCGGGAGCGCGCCCGGTGATGGCCCGGCGGCCCGGCGGGCGCCTGCCCGCCCCACCGGATTCCGGCGGCAACGGCGCCGGCGAGGCGGCGGAGGCCTCCGAGGCGCCGGCCGGAGTGGTCCTCGCCCCCGCCCGGGTCGACCGGCGCACCAAGAACCTGCTCGCCCGGGTGCTTCCCGGTGAGGTGGCGGTGATCGACCACGAGGACCTCGACCGGCTGGCCGCCGAGGGGCTCATC
The DNA here is from genome assembly GCA_036259055.1 of Acidimicrobiales bacterium. Classification (GTDB taxonomy): domain Bacteria; phylum Actinomycetota; class Acidimicrobiia; order Acidimicrobiales; family AC-14; genus DASZJY01. Next base: position 6,636 of record DATACM010000367.1, read on the forward strand.
AAGGCCCGGGTGGGTGCCGTCGTGAACGCCTCCCGGTCGATCTCCGGGCGCTACCCCAACGTGGGCCCGCTGCTGCTGGCCGCCGCCGGCATCCCGTTGGTCGACGACGTCGGTCCCAAGGTCATGACCGAGGTGCACGACGGCCAGGTGCTCAGGGTCGAGGGCGGCACGGTGTGGGCGGGGGCGACCGAGGTCGGCTCGGGCACCCGTCACACCCTGGAGTCGCTCGAGGCCCAGCTGGAGGCGTCCAAGCAGGCGGTGAGCGACGAGCTGGGGCGGTTCGCCGAGAACACGCTGTCGTACCTCAAACGGGAGCACCACCTGCTCACCGATGCGCCGCTGCTCCCGGAGCTGGCCACCGACATGGCCGGTCGCCACGTGCTGGTGGTGGTCCGGGGCGCCGACTACCTCGACGACCTGGCCGCCCTCCGCTCCTACATCCAGGAGGTGCGGCCGGTGCTCCTCGCGGTGGACGGCGGTGCCGACGCCCTTCTCGACGCCGGGCACCGCCCCGACCTCATCATCGGCGACTTCGACTCGGTCTCCGACGCCGCCCTGAGCTGCGGGGCCGAGCTGGTGGTGCACGCCTACCCGGAAGGCGCGGCGCCGGGGGCCGAGCGGCTCGACGGGCTGGGCCTGCGCTACACCGTGTTCGAGGCGGCCGGCACCAGCGAGGACGTGGCCATGCTGCTCGCCTACGAGAACCGGGCCGAGCTCATCGTGCCGTGGGCACCCACGCCTCGATGGTGGAGTTCCTCGACAAGGGACGGGAGGGGATGGCCTCCACGTTCCTCGTGCGCCTGAAGGTGGGCCCCATCCTCGTGGACGCCAAGGGCGTGAACCGCCTCTACCAGAGCCGCGTCCGGCGCCGCGACATGGTGTTCCTCGTGGCCGCGGCGGTGTTCGCCATGCTGGTGATGGTCGCGGTGGCCCAGCCCCTGCACGTGTTCCTCCGAGCCCTGTCGCTGAGCCTTCGGGAGACGTGGCGGGCGGTCTTCGGCTCGTGACGTGATCAACCTCCGCTACCACGTGGTCTCGCTGGTGGCGGTGTTCCTGGCCCTCGGTGTCGGCGTGGTCATGGGCTCCACCGTCATCGACCGGGTGACGGTGGACGCCCTGGAGGCCCAGGTCGACCGGGTGGAGAACTCGGTCAAGGCCACCCAGGCCGAGAACCGCCGCCTCGACGAGCAGCTGAGGACGGTGCGCGACTTCGCCGACCAGGCGCGGGACCGCATCGCCGAGGGCCACCTCCAAGGGGTGACCGTGCTGGTCGTGGCGGTCACCGGGATCGACCGCAAGCCGGTGGACGGGCTCCGCCAGGCGCTGGCCAGCTCGGAGGCGAACCTGGCCGGCACCGTCTGGTTCACCGCCAAGATGCGCCTGGACAACGAGGCCGACGCCCGGGCCCTGGCCACCGCCCTCGGCCTGGCGGCCGACCAGCCCGACGTGCTCCGCCGCCAGGCGCTGGTGCGGGTGGCGACCGCCCTGGAGGGCGGCTCGGAGTCCAACCTCCTGCCCGCCCTGCTCACCGCCGGGTTCGTCGCCTACGAAGGTCCTCCCGACCAGGCCACCTCGCCGACCGCGGCCCTGGCGTCGCTACCGAGCGGAGCGGTGCGGGTGGCCCTGGTCTCCGGGGCGGGGGCGGACGTGGGTGACGATCAGGTGGCGTTGCCCCTCGCCCAGGCGCTGGGCCTGTCGTCCGCCCGAGTGGTGGCGGCCGAGGCGGGCCAGGACAGCCCCGGCGGGCGCGGGGTGTTCGTGGGACTGCTCCGCAAGGACGACGTGGTCGGCGCCCGCATCTCCACCGTGGACAACCTGGAGTCGCCCATGGGCCAGGCGGCGGCGGTCCTCGCCCTCGACGACCTGGCCGTGCCTCGCACCGGCCACTACGGCGTCGGTCCCGGCGCCCAGCGGCTCCTCCCCACCGACCAGGCATGACCGAGCACGGCGAGCGGCCCGGGGGCGTGGCTCGGGCCGCCGCTCAGATCACGGCCGGCAACGTCGCCTCCCGGGTGACCGGGTTCGCGCGGGTGCTGGCGGTCGCCGGCGTGCTGGGCACGACGTTCCTGGGCAACACGTACCAGACCGCCAACCTGGTCTCCAACGTCCTGTTCGAGCTGCTGGCCGCCGGCCTGTTGTCGTCGGTGCTGGTGCCTCCCTTCGTCCGCCTCCTCGACGAAGGCCGCCGGGACGAGGCCGGCGAGGTCGCCGGGGCCATCCTCGGCGTCGCCCTGGTCGGGCTGGGGGCGGTCACCGTCGCCGGCCTGCTGGGGCGGGACGCCATCATGCGGGCCCTCACCGTGGCCGTCGACGATCCGGTGGTGCGGGCCCGGGAGATCGAGCTGGGCTCCTTCCTTCTCCTCCTCTTCCTGCCCCAGGTGCTCCTCTACGCCGTAGGAGCGGTGACCACCGCCCTCCTCCACGGCGCCCGCCGCTTCCGGGCGGCGGCGCTCGCACCGGTGGCCAACAACCTCATCGTCGTCGCCACCATGGGCCTGTTCTGGTTGCTCCGGCGAGGGGACGAGGCGGGCGCGGGCGTGACCGGCCTCGACCTCCCGCTGTCGCAGCGCCTGGTGCTGGCGGTGGGCACCA
>DATACM010000368.1:0-11226 GCA_036259055.1 Acidimicrobiales bacterium
CTGGTTCCCGGGGACCCACGTGGCCATGAGCGCCTCGGGACCGCGCGCCCCGAAGAACCGCAGGAGGCCCTGGCGGGGGACGTAGACGTCGTCGGGGATGCCGGGGACGAAGTTGACCCAGCCGCTGCGGTCGGCGGCCAGCACGGCCATGCGGTCCACCACCTCGTCGCGGTTGGAGGCCCGGAACTCGACCTCCTGCGGCTCCGTTCGCATCAGCGCACGCCCGAGCCCTTCCCCTGCAAGCCGACCGGCGAGGTGCCCGCCAACGCCGCGTCGAAGCACGGAAGGCAGAGCTCCCGGCCCTCGAGCCGACGAATCCTGGTCTCCATCGTCGGCTCGCCGCACGCCGCGCACGGCACCGAGGCGAGGATGCGGGCGCTGGGAGGAACGCTGACCTCGACCTCCCGGACGTCGTAGAGCTGGTCGACGGGAGCGGCGAGAATGCCCTGCGAGCGCTGCTGCTGCCCCTCCCAGAAGCGCCGCCGCTCCTCGGCGGTGGCCGCCCGCGTGCGCACCTTGGCGAACAGCTCTTCCCACTCCGGGTCACGGAAGCCGAACGCGCCGGGCCGGCTGCTCACCCTGATCGCCTTGCCGTCGGAGCGGCGGACGAAGGTGTAGGCGTTCTTGCCGTGGTCCCGGTGCACGAGGTTCCCCTTGCCGAACGTGCACCCGGTGAGGAACTGGACGGCGTCGACGCCGCACATGTCGGTCTCCACGATTGCCACCACCTCCTCGTCCTGGGAGTGGGGGCCGATCTCGGCCAGGGCCACCTCCGCGGCCCGGACTCCGAGGGCGAGGCCCGGGCACATGTGACCGTGGAACTCCACGACCCGTTCGAGGGTCTCGGCGTCGATGCTCATCGTGGTCCTCTCCTCTCTAGGCCGGTCGGGCGGCCCGTGACGAACGCCTGCTTGTTCTCCGGCCCCGGATACGCACCCCACACCCCTCCCGGTGTGAAGTACCAGGCGTCGAAGCCGGCCTGCCGGAAGATCAGCAAGCGGGTGGGCACGTACAGCGGCAGCGAGGGGACGTCCTCGGCCACGATGCGCTGGATGTTCTGCACCACGGCCTTGCGCTGCTCCGGCTCGAGCATCGTCGACTGCCTGGCCGCCAGGTCCTCGTACTGGGCGTTCTGGTACCCGAGGACGTTGAAGAACGACCGTGCCGGGACCCGCGAGGACAGCCGGAGCCGAAGAGGGAAGTCGGGGTCTCCGCCGAGGCCCCCGTAGCCGATGAGCGCCAGCTCGTAGGCTCCCCGGGTGGTGGCCTCGTCCGCCGCCGGCCCGTCCAGGCTGTTGATGCGGACGTCGATGCCCACGGCGCGCAGGTGTTCCTTCACCAGCTCCGGCGTCTTGGGCGAGAACTGGCTGCTGGTGAGCAGCTCCGGCGAGAACGGCGTGCCGTCGGGGAGGTCGCGTCGGCCGTCACCGTTGGCGTCCCGCAGCCCGATCTGGTCGAGCAGCGCCATGGCCCTCTCGAGGTCGCGGTCGTAGACGGGCAGGTCCTCGGCGGCGAAGGGATGAGAGGGGGCCAGGATGCCGGCGCTCCCCGGTTGACCTCGTCCCAGCAGGATCCGCTCCACCAGGTCCTTGCGGTCCACCGTGTAGGCCACCGCCTGGCGGAACGCCTTGTCGGCGTACGGGAACCCCTTGGTCATGTTGAAGTGGAGCGCCCGCGTCCACTCGCCGGGACCCTCGATGCGCCCCCACCTCTCGCGGTCGCCGAAGACGGCCAGAGCCTCCTCGGGCGGCCCCTGCTCCTCCAGGAAGAAGCTGCCGGCGTCGATCTCGCCTCGCTCCAACGCCCGCAGCGGGTCGGGGGACGGCGATAGCTCGAGCCTGCGCACATAGGGCGGCCCCAGGAAGTGGTCGTCGTTGGCGGTGAAGAGGTAGCGGCCGGTGGCCTCGTCCGCCGACTCCAGCTTGTAGGGGCCCGAGCCCACCACCGCCCGGGGGTCCCGGAGCCTGGCCGGGTCGGCCACGTCCGCCCACACGTGGCGGGGGATGACGAGGAGCCGCCCGGCGATGGACTCCTCGAACGCCGCGTACGGCCGCTGCAGGCGGACCACCACCCGGTTGGGTGCCTCGGCCACCGCCTCGGCCACCACGTCGAGCCCCTGGGTGTGGATCACGCCGGTCTGCCGGCCGGGGCCTCTGGCCGTGTACTGGAAGCTGAAGACGACGTCGTCGGCGGTGAGGGGCTGGCCGTCGTGCCACCGGACGCCGTCTCGCAGGGTGAACCGCCACTCCCGTCCGTCGGGCGAGTGGTTCCACTCCGTCGCCAACCAGGGGATGAGCCTCCCGGTCGAGTCCTTCCAGATGAGGGTGTCGAAGGCGAAGCCGGCGTACACCAACCCGGGGCCCCGGACGTACCCGAAAGGCGAGGGATAGCCGAACGGTCCGCCCCGCAGGCGGAGCCGCTCGACGGCGGCCGGCCGCCCCTCCTCTCCCTGGGCACCGGAGGGGCCGTCGTCGTCGCCGCCGCACCCGCCGGCGACCACGAGGAGGGCGAGGGCGAGCCTCACGCCAGCCCCCCGCTTTCTGAGTCGGTGCATCAGCGCGCTCCTTCCTGTCGTGGGTGTCGTGACGGTTGTGCCTCAGCGTCGTGCGCGGCGGCGCCGTCCTCCCATTCTCGGGCCAGAGGCCATCCCGACGCAGCAAGCAGGGACCGGGAGACCGCCTGGCGCGGCGAGAGCAGCAGCGCCGTCCCGGCCGCCTGCTCCACGATGCGGCCTTCGCTCATGACCAGCACCCGGTCGGCCACCCGCAGCAGGACGGCCAAATCGTGGGAGATGAGGATCATCGCCATGCCCCGCTCGACCTGCAGTGACTTCAGGAGCTGCAACATCTTCGTCTGCTCGGAGGCGTCGAGCATGGACACGGGCTCATCGGCCACGAGCAGCTTGGGCTCGAGCACGAGGGCGCGCGCCAGCGCCACCCGCTGAAGCTGCCCGCCCGAGAGCTCGTGGGCCCGCCGGTCGAGGAAGGCGTCGTCGACCGGGAGGCTGGCCTCGGCGAGAGACCGGCGCACGACCGCGGCCCGGGTCGAGGGATCGCCGACGTCCTGGGCGTCGAGGGGCTCGCGCACCGCGCCCCCGACGGTCAGCTGTGGCGAGAGCGCCTCGTAGGGGTCCTGGAACAGCAGCTGGACGCGGCGGCGCAACGCCTTGAGCTCCCGGCCCCTCGCGGCCAGGAGGTCGCGCCCTTCGAACGTGACGGCTCCCCGATCGGGTGCCTCCAGGCGGACGAGGAGACGTGCCAGCGTCGACTTGCCGGCGCCGGTCGAGCCGGCCACGCCCACCACCTCGCGATCGCGGACCTCCACGCTGACCCCCCGCACCGCCGGTACGGGCTCCCGGCGCAGCACGCCGACACGGGGCCACCACGTCTTGTGGAGGTCACGGGCGGCGAGAAGGGTGACGACGCCCCCCCGGATGCACGCCACCACCCGACGGCCGTCCTCGCCGTCGGGGGCCAGGAGGGGAGGCCGCGAAGGCGCGCACTCCGGGACGGACTGGGTGCAGCGCCCGAGGAAGGGGCACCCCTCCGCCAGCTCCGTGGGATCCGGCGGGTCCCCCCGGATCCCCCGCAGCTCCTTCACGGTCGCGAGCGTCGGTCGAGCGTCGAGGAGGGCCCGCCCGTACGGGCTGCGCGGATCGCCGAGGACCGCCTCGGCGGGGCCGATCTCCGCCAGCCACCCGCGGTAGAGCACCGCCACCCGCTCGGCCAGCGCACCGACAGCCTCAACGTCGTGCGACAGGACGACGACCACCTTGCCGCCGGTCTGGCGGAACCGGCGCAGAAAGCGAAGGAGGACCTCGCGGGTGACGGGGTCGAGCCCCGCCGTCGGCTCGTCGAGGACGAGGACCTCGGGGTCACATGCCACGGCGACTGCGACCAGTGCGAGCCGCCGCTGGCCTCCCGAGAGCTCACCCGGGTGGCGGGCCGCCGCCCACTCACCGAGCCCGACGTCGGCCAGCACCGCGCCCGCCCGGGTCGAGGCCTCCCTGTCGCGCAACCCCAGGTGGACGCGCAGCGGCTCGGCCACCTGGTCGCCGACCGTGAGGACGGGGTTGAGGGCGGTGGCGGACTGGAAGGTCAGCGCCATGCGGCGCCAGCGCACGGCCCGCCAGCCGTCCTCGTCCAGGGAGCCGAGGTCGGTGTCGTCGAGACGCAGGTCGCCCTCGACGTCAGCCTCGGTGAGCAGCCCGAGCATGGCACGGGCCAGCGTGGACTTGCCGGACCCGGACTCGCCGATGATGCCGAGGCACTCGTCGGGCGCGACGGCAATCGACACGCCGTCCACGGCGTGGACGGGGGGCGGCCCCGGGTAGGTGACGCGGACGTCACCGAGCCGCAACCCTCGCTCGGTCAACGACGCCCTCCGGTATGGCGGGCAAGGCGCGGGTTGACCCGCTGCTCCACCGCGACGCCGAGAAAGGTGACGCCCACGAGCAACAGCGTGACGGCGAGTACCGGAGGTAGGAGCCACCACGCCCACGCCCGGGTGTAGAAGAGGCCGCCGAAGGCGAAGGCGTCGCGCATCACCGAGCCCCAACTCGTCACCGAGGGGTCTCCGAGCCCGAGAAAGGCTAGACCGGTCTCGAGGACGACCGCCCGGCCGGCGGCGGTGACGAGCTCGGCCGCCAGCACGAGCCCGACGGCGGGCAGGACGTGGCGGCGCAGGACGTGGACGGTCCCGGCACCGAAGCCGGTCGCGGCGGTGACGTGGTCTCGGCGACGCACCGAGAGGACCTGTGAACGAACCACCCGGGCAGTGGACGGCCAGAAGGTCAGGGCGATGATCACCGCCACAGGGAGGAGGCCGGGCCCGACGTAGGCGCCGGCCACGATGAGCAGGGGGAGCCGGGGAATGACGATGAGCACGTCGACGACCCGCATCAGCACGGCGTCGACGAAGCCTCGCCACCATCCCCCGACCAGGCCGACGAGCGCCCCGAGAACCAGCGTCCCGAGGCCGGCGACGGCGGCGACGAACAGCGAGGCGCGCGCCCCGGAGAGCATCTGGCTGAGGACGTCCTGGCCTACTCCGTTGGTGCCCAGGAGGTGACGGGTGCTCGGCGGCTCCAGCGGTCGGCCGGCCAGCTCGGCCGTGCGGTAGGGAGCGACCACCGGCGCCAGGAGGGCCACCAGCACGAAGCTCCCGACCAGGCCGATGCCCACCCAGGCCGCCCCGGGAAGATGCACGGCCCGGGCCGCGACGCCGGTCTCGGCCGCCACCACGGCGTCGTCGGTCGCCAAAGGCGCGGTCATGGTGCTATCCGCGGGTCCAAGCGCGCGTAGATCAGCTCGATGAGGAGGTTGGCGGCGAGGGCGAGCACGGCCAGGACGAGGAACGCCGCCTCCAGCACCGGGTAGTCGCGCGCGGTGACGGCGCGCAGCACGAGGGAGCCCATGCCCGGGTAGGCGAAGACCGCCTCGACGAAGATCAGTGGCCCGATGACGAAGCCGAGCTCGACGCCCAGCATGGTGACGAAGGGCAGGAGGGCGTTCCTCCCCGCGTGGTGGTACTTGAGGATCCTCGACGGAAGCCCCTTGGCGCGGGCGAGGATCATGTAGTCCTCGCCCAGCACGGAGACCATCGTGTTCCGCACCAACAGGAACGTCCACCCGAAGAGGACGACGGTCAGCGCCGCCGCCGGGAGCGCCAGGTGGCGGAGCACGTCCGTCACCCTGGCCCAGGCGGAGTCGTACTCGGCGAAGGCGGACGTCGCCCCCGAGAGGGGGAAGAGGGGGACGATTACCGCGAAGGCCAGGAGCAGCAAGGCGGCGATGGCGTACGGAGGCATCGACCGGCTGGCCGCCATCACTACGAGGAGGGCTCGGTCCCGTGCCTTGCCGCGATGCCAGGCGGCGGTCACCCCGGCGAGGAACGACAGCGCCGCCGATGCCAGCAGGGCGGTGCCCAGCAACAGCAGGGTCCAGGGAAGGTGGCGCCACACGAGCGTGGTGACGGAGGTCCTGCGCTCGATCGACCAGCCCAGGTCGAGGCGCCCGAGATCGGCCAGGTAGCCGAAGTACTGCTCGACCACGGGTCGGTCGAGTCCGTACTGCGCCTCCAGGCGTTCCCGCACGACCGGATCGGTCAGGAACGACGCGCTGGACGGGTCTTGCAGGGCGGCGAGCGGGTCGCCGGGCATGGCCCGGGGGAGGGCGAAGACCAACGAGACGACCGCCAGGAAGGCGATCGTGTGCAACCCGACCGCCCGCACCGCCGCGGACCGCCAGGTCGGTGTGAGGCGGTCCGGCTCGGGGATCGGCTCATCGGCGCCGAACCGATCCTCCGCGGACGCCGACGGAGCTCCCGCCGTCCGCGCGCCGTGAGAGCTGCCTCGGCCCACCTCTCAGCCGCCGTTCCCCGGCGACATCCCCGCCGACCCAGCTCCGGTTCCCCACCGTTGTCCTGGACCTAGGCGCAAGACCGCACCGCCTTCGATCCTGCCACTTCAACCACCGTTGACGCCACGAGTGGCAGCGGCGGCGTCAGTGGTCTCCGCGTCGTCCCTCGAGGCGGGTAGCCGTCTCGCGATACCGGACGCCAGGGATGAGGTGCACGCCGTCGAAGGCACCGCTGCGGGCGACGGCGTGGGCCAGCTCGCACGCCAAGGTCACGCCGGCACCGGGCTCCCGCTCCACCGCGTCGATCCACGAAGCAGGCACGGTGATCTCAGGAATGCTGGCGACGAGCTTGCGAGCCATGGGCGCGCTCGGGAGCACCATCACGCCCGCGTAGACGTTCCCGTCGAACTGGACGGTGTCGCGCCAGGCCAGGAGCTCGTCCAGGTCGAACGACACCTGCACGAACAGGAAGTCGGCGGCTCGCTTCCAGGAGGGAAGCGGCTGCAGGCGCGTCGTCACGCCCGCTCGGAACACTCCAGCGTGGCCCTGGTGCTCCTCACTGAAGCGGCGCAGATCCTCGATCATCGAGCGCACGGTCAGTTGACCGGTGCGCGCCCCGGAGACCGGTGCGTCGCCGTAGACGAACAGGAACTCGTCGACGCCGTAGGCGGCACAAGTCAGCAGGTCCCTTCGGAAGCCGAGGGCGTTGCGGTCGCGGGCGTTCAGGCAGGCGATGGACCGACCACCCATGCGGTCGACCTCGTGGGCCACGGCGATGCTCGAGACGGTCGCGCGGCCGACGTGGTTGTCGGGAACGAGGTACGCCGTCGCAACCTTGCTCAGCACGCCGATCTGATGACGGACGTGCATGAGGTCCGGCCTGGTCGGCGGCTCGATCTCGCAGATCCACTCGAACGCCGGCGCGGTCACCTCGTCACCATATCCACGGGCGTCGGCGTCAGGGAATGGGCTTGGTCCCCTCGTTGAGCATGGCGATGAACCTCTCCATGCGCCGCGCCCGGGTCTCCGGCCTCTTGGCGTCCTGGACCTGGTAGATGATGGCGAGACGGTTCTGCCGGTTCAGCGTGGCGAAGAACGCGGCGGCGGCGGGGTTCTCGTCGAGCGCCCGCTGGAGGTCGTCGGGGACGGTGGCGACGCTGGGGGCGTCGTAGGCGGCGTCCCAACGGCCGTCGGCCCGGGCCCGCTCGATCTCGCGCAGGCCGGCGGGCTGCATACGGCCGTCTCGGATGAGCTGCTCGGCCTTGGCCCGGTTGATCTTGGACCACTTGCTGCGTGACCGGCGGGGCGTGAACCGCTGGATGAACCACTGCTCGTCGAACCGGTTCCGCTGACCGTCGATCCAGCCGTAGCAGAGGGCGACCTCGAGGGCTTCCGCATGCGTCACCGTCGGGATCCCCGACGCCTTCTTGGCCATCTTGACCCACACGCCGTTCACGGTGGCGTGGTGATCGGCCAGCCACTGCTCCCATGCCGCCTGCGACTCGAAGGCGACGACCGGATCGGTCGATGGTCGGCCCAACGGCGTCAGTGTGTCCGGCGGGCCGGGGATCGACAACACGGAGTGGGTGGTCCCGCTAGACGGATCCGAGGCACGCGTGGCTGACCGGCCACGCGTCCCCATCAGGGCAAGAACCGGTTCCGGTCCTCCAGCGTCTCGATCTCGGCGCTCAGGGCAGGTCCGGACACGAGGGTCTCACCGTCGAGGACGACGGTCCCCGTGGCGACCGCGTCGCGTGTCTTCGAAGTGAAGATGCCGACAAAGCCGTCGAAGCGGGTCTGGTTCACGTCGGTGTCGAGGCCTCCGACCCCCTCCCACGTCACGTCGATGGTGACCTCTCCGCCTCCGCTGCCGAGCACGGGAACGGTGCCGGTGACGTGCGCTTCCATCAGCGACGGCGAGCTCGAGTACGCCACCGGGCCGGAGGCGCGGAGGATGTGCTGGGCACCGTCACATTGGCGGGTACGGATGAGAACGGTGGCGAACGTGTTGACGTCGTCGAGATCCGGCGACTCGAACTCCCGACCGGCCACGGCCGTGACTGCCGTCCGAGCGGTCGAGCCGTCCTGGCACTGCTCCGTGACCAACCAGTTGGCGGTGGCGATCTCCTCGAACCTGACGAACGTCTCCACGTCCGCCGACGCCGACGTGGCCGGCGCCAGCAAGGCGAGGGCGAGAGGCAACAGCAGCAGGAACCCGCGAGAACGCCGCAAGGACAAGGTATGGAGGCCGCTCCTTCCTCTTCAGTGCGAGGGGATACCAACGAGCGGCGAGTGGAGATTGCCCTCGGGCGTCAGTCCTTCAGATGGTGGTCCGGTCGAGCATCCGCGTTCTCCGCTCTCCTGCGGCGCCACTTGCCAAGACGTTTCACGACGGTGTCCACCCCGAGCAGCGCCAGGCCCACGACGAGGATGGCCGCCACCGCGACGACGTAGAGGGCGATGTCTCCGGGTTCGGCGACGTTGGCGATGAGCGGTGAGGCGAACCCGACCGTTGGGCCTCCTCCTACTCGGAGCACCGTAAGTGGACATCCAAAGTGTCGCGCCCTCAGCCGAGGGAGAAGCGCTGGAGCGTCACCGCGTACTCGCACCCGGCGACGATCCCATTGGAGCGAGCAATGTCGCGGACGAACTCGGCAGGGTCGAGGTGCCATCCCAGCCCGGCGATGTAGGCGGCGTGCTCCCGCAGGGAGGCGACGCCGAGGTCAAGGGTCGCTGACACGTCCACGTAGTGAGTGGGAGCCGACGCACCGACGACGTACGCCTCCCGTATCCCCGACCACGGTTCTCCGAGCTCCGGGAACGCCCAGCGGTTCGCCGCATCCCGGCAGGCGTCGAGCGTGGCCAGGCCCACGGCCCGGTGATCGGCCTGGTTGAGGGGTGCGCCGTCGCCCCAGGTCAGCTCGAAGTTGATCGTCACGACGATGTCGGGTCGGAACCGACGCAGCGCTCCGGCGATGTCGCGCCGGAGGGCCAGGCTTCGCTCCACCAACCCGTCCGGATGGCCGAGGAACTCGACCTGGTCGACGCCCACCACCGCCGCGCTCCGACGCTCCTCCTCGACGCGCAGCGGCCCGGCCTCCGTAGGCGGTATCCCGTCGATGCCCGCCTCACCCCTGGTGGCCAAGACGTAGGACACGTCCTTGCCTTGGCTCGTCCAGCGTGCGATGGCGCTGGCCGCCCCGTACTCGAGGTCGTCGGGATGCGCCACCACCGCCACCGCCCGTTCCCAGTCCTCGGGCATGGGCTCCACAGGCGGACGCTACCGGCCGGCCCGACGCAGGTCCCTAGTGGGCGGCGCCGCTCAAACCGCGCCGACCGCCCCGTCAGCGCGCCCGTTGGTAGCGGCAGACCTGCACGCCCGTCCCCGCGGTGACGGCCGACACGAGCTCGAACCGGCGGGCCACGCCGTCGACCGGGAAGATGCCCTTGCCGCCGCCGAGCACGATCGGCTCGATCATCAGGTTCAGCTCGTCGACGAGGTCCGCTTCGAACAACGTCCGCACGAGCTGCGCGCTGCCCAGGACGTTCACGTCGCCACCCGGGCGCTCGCGCAGCGACGTCACGGCCGCAACGAGGTCGGCACCGCGGATCAGCGACGTCGGCGCCCACGTGAGGTCTGCCTCGGAGAGAGTGTTCGAGACGACGTGCTTCTCGACCGCGTTGATCCAGTCGGCGAAGGGGTCACCGGCCCGGGCGGGCCACGCACCGGCCATGATCTGCCACGTCCGCCGGCCGTAGAGGAGCGCGTCGGTCCGCTGGGCCGTCTCGTCGATGCTCGACCCCATGACCTCGGCGTCGAAGAACGGCATCGACCACCCGCCGTGCTGGAAGCCCCCGTCTGTGTCCTCGTCGGGGCCGCCGGGAGCCTGCACGACACCGTCGAGGCTCATGAACTCACTGATGACGATCCGCATGCCGTGTCGACGATGCCACGATCCGGAACTCATCGCGGTCCTGAGGCGCTGGCTCACCAGGGCCGGTAGCGGCGTGGTCTCAGCGAGAGTCGACGACCTCCAGGCGCACCCGCTTGTTGCCTTTGCCCTTGGACTCGGTCTTCACCACGCGCACCCGCCCGACCTCGTCGGTGGAGCGAACATGCAGGCCGCCGTCGGCCTGCTTGTCGAGGCCGACGATGTCGATCACCCGGATGGGGTCGACGCCCTCGGGGATGAGGTTGACCTTGGTGCGGATGAGGTCGGCGTCGGCGAAGGCCTCCGAGCGCGGCACCCACGCCACCTCCACCGGGCGGGCGGCTTCCAGCTCGGCGTTCACCAGCTCCTCGACGGTCGCACCGAACCCCTCGGGCAGGGGGTCGAACTCGAAGTCCATGCGGGCGCTCAGCGGCTCCATGTTCCCGCCGGTGACGGGCACGCCCCACCGGTTCCAGATCACGCCGCACAGCACGTGGAGGGCAGTGTGGGTGCGCATGAGGGCGTGGCGGCGGTCCCAGTCGATCTGGCCGGCGACCTCGGTACCCACGGGAGGCGCCGGCCCGTCGAGGCTGTGCCAGACCCGGTCGCCCTCCTTGCGCACGCCGACGACCCGGCGGTCGCCGAGCGTGCCGGTGTCGTGGGGCTGCCCGCCGCCGGTCGGGTAGAAGGCGGTCTGCTCGAGGGCGACCTGGGTGTCCTCACGTACGTCGACGACGCGGGCCGTGAACGAGCGCACGTACGCGTCGTCCAGGTACAGCTGTCGTGTCGCAGCCATCGCGCCGAGGCTACGCGGCGGCCAGCCGGGCCAGGAAGGCGCCCTCGACGATGCCTGCCGCCACGCCCAGACCGGCGGCGGCGCCCGCCAGCTCCGACACCGCCTGCTCCCGCCGGTCCGCCGACAGCGCCAGCAGCTC
>DATACM010000369.1:0-8468 GCA_036259055.1 Acidimicrobiales bacterium
GCGGCGATGTCGAGGGGGAGCCGAGCCAGCTGGATGCTGTCGAGGCGACCGGCCCGCACCGCCCTCAAGAGCGCCGTGCACTCCACCAGCTCGTCGCGGGTCAGCGGGAACAGGCGTCCCTTAGGCGTGCCGGCCCGGCTGTGGTTCGAGCGCCCAACCCGTTGCAGGAAGGTGGCGATGCTGCGGGGCGAACCGACCTGGCAGACCAGCTCGACAGGCCCGATGTCGATGCCCAACTCGAGCGACGCTGTCGCCACCAAGGCCTTGAGGTCACCGGCCCGCAGCCGGGTCTCCACTCGCTGACGGCGCTCCTTGGACAGGCTGCCGTGATGGGCGGCCACCACGTCGTCGCCCAGGCGCTCGCCGAGCTGATGGGCCAGCCGCTCGGCCAGCCGACGGGTGTTCACGAACACGAGCGTCGTGCGGTGCTGGCGGACCAGGGCGGAGATGCGGTCGAGCACATCGGCCATCTGCTCGGCCGACGCCACCGCCTCCAGCTCGCCGTCGGGCAGCTCGAGGGCGACGTCGAGATCACGCTGATGGCCGACGTCGACCATCGCCGGCAACGGGCGGTCACCGACCAGCAACCGCCCGACCGTCTCGATCGGGCGCTGGGTGGCCGACAGCCCGATGCGCACCGGCCGCCGCTCGCACACCGCCGCCAGCCGCTCCAGGGTCAGCGCCAGATGCGAGCCGCGCTTGTCGCGGGCCACCGCGTGGATCTCGTCGACGATGACCGTCTCCACCGTCCGCAGGGCTTCTCGCCCACGCCCGCTGGTGACCAGCAGGTAGAGCGACTCAGGGGTCGTGACCACGAAGCTGGGTGGGCGGCGCACCATGAGGGACCGCTGCGAGCTGGAGGTGTCGCCCGTGCGCACCCCCACTCGGATCTCCGGCGCGTCGAACCCCAGCTCGGCGGCCACGGCGGCGATCTCGCCCAGCGGCCTCTCGAGGTTCTCGGCGATGTCGACCGCCAGCGCCTTCAGGGGCGAGACGTACACCACCCGGGCGACGTCCGCCACCTGCTGCCCGGCATCGTGGGCCCGGTAGAGGGAATCGATCGCCACCAGGAACCCGGCCAGCGTCTTGCCCGACCCGGTCGGCGCCGCGACAAGGGTGTCGGCCCCCGACGCGATCAGCGGCCATCCCTGAGCCTGTGGCTCAGTCGGGCCTTCGGGGAACCGGCGCCGGAACCACTCCGCCACCGCCGGATGAAAAAGGCTGACAGTGTCGGCGGCGGGTTCGGACCACGGCGCCGTCCTCTCGGTCGATAGCTCGAGCATCATGACGATCGTACGCACGGGCTGAGACAGCCGAGAGGCCACCGGAACGTGGGCATCCGAGATGGCCACTGAGCGGTCACAGATTGGGAGCGGAGCACTCGTCGGTACCGCGACGTCCTCGGCTTCACGGCCAGGACGAGGCCATCGAAGGAAACTGGTTCCGACGGACCCGACTCGAGCACGACAACGACGGTGACGGGGGCATCATTCTCACGCTCACCGAGCACGACGACGGGTCGGGCGACCGGTTCAGCGCGCTCCGGACGGGTCTGGACCACGTAGCGCTGCGCCTACGACTCGACGCCCGCCGAACGTCACTGTGACGACCCAGGCGTGGAAGACCCCGCCGGGAAGGATCTCCGCCACGGGAGCCACCGTCAGCGCCGAAAGGTAGATTCCGACGACACAGGCTGCGAGCTCGCACCAGAACAACGCGTAGCTCAGCCGCCGCCAGGGACCCGGAGGTTGACCGGCCGCGAACCGCCACATGAGCAGCGGCAGCGAGGCACCGAGGACGAGCGCGCTGGTGGTGTGTACGCGGTGAGCAGCGGGTTCGCCACCGATGGGGACGAAGGCGGCCACCATCTGACCGGCCAGGCCGGCGAGCATGACCAACGAGAAGCCGGACGACACCGGGTACCGCCCACGCACGTATTGGTGGAAGGCAGTGAGCAGAAGAGCGGGGACCGCCAGCCCGAGGGTGAACAGCAACGCCGACCGCGGTTGGGTACCGAGGTAGCTCAGCGGCTCCTCGCCGAACAGATCGAATCCGGTCAAGGCGGTGGCGGCGAGCAACGTCGTCCAAACGGCCACGACAGCGGCCACACCGGTGTATCGGAGAGATCGACGCATCCCGGATGATGTTCGACGCCGCGGGTCTCGTCGGATCGCGGCCGTGTCAGTATGTGATGGTCACCTCCCCCTGCAGCGCCGGCTCGACGGTCTCGAAGTCGCGCCCTCCTCGATCACACCGGACCGGCGTCACCGCGCGCCGCAGTGGTGCCGGGTCGAGCCTCGCTTCACTCATTGCGGGCGTCGAGCGCCGGTTGGGCACCAAGCTCGGCCATTGCTGAGACGAAGGCACCAAGTGCGGCAAGTGGCCGAAGGAGAACGGTCAGCTCCCTGATGTGCTCGCCTCTCGTGCGCAGCAGCATGAACCCCTGCGAGGGGAGCTCCCGTACGCGGGCGTCGAAGACGACACCGGCGGTGGCGGCGTCCTCGGCACGAAAGACGTCGGTGACCCGCACCTCCTTCAGCACCTTCATTGCCGCGATGACGATGGACGCCACGAGATCCCGGCCCCGGTACTCCGGCCCGATGATGGCGGGGCTGTGAAGTTGGACGTCCTGAGAGAAGATGGCCATGATCGGCGCCGGATCTCCCGCTTCCAAAGCGGAACGAACGGTCTCGAGGACGGAATCCACCGCAGCTCCTTCTGGGACCTTTCGCACTTCCTCGGTTCGCCGTCCTCTCCATAGCGGCTGCGGTGTCACCGAGCCGGCGGTCGAGGATGCCTGCGGAGGATCTTGCCGCGTAATCAGGTGGCGCGAGGGTCCGGGTTCAGGTCAATCGACGCGAGCGTTCTCCCTCTCCGGGCTTCCAGATTGCGATGTTCAACTGGCCCTCGACGACCTCGATGCATGAGGCACCGGAGATGTCGGCAACGTAGAAGGGATCGATTGTCTGCCCGCGAAGGTCGGGCCCGCCTTCCTCGACCACCTTGACAGCGAATCGTTCGTGCAGGCCCTTGTCCTGCACATTTCTGGCGTTGCCCCACAACTTCGCATCACCGTCGCCGACGTATGGGTCGGCGGTGGCTGTGTGCAGGCAGAACCGCGGGTCCCGGCCCAGGTCACGGAACTTGGAGGTGTTGGGCATCCCCACGAGCACCAACTCGCCCTCGACGATCCGCGGTTCCATGGGACTGATGCGGGGATACCCATCAGAGCGCAGCGTGGCCAGGAGGCAGAGGTTCCTGGTCGCGCTGTGTCGGCGAACGAAGACCTCGGCGACTCGCGGCGACTGTTCGGAGAATTCTCGCCAGCTGACCACGGACCGGGACACTATTAGCCCGTCCCCGGGAACGGGACCTTCCTCGTAGTGCAACGGCCGACGCCCTGCCGGGTCCGAAGGTCGGCAAGACACCGGTGGTCCGGTCAGCGCAGCAAAGTCTCCGAAGATGCCTTGCGAAGTCGAGACCCTAGGGCTGGCGAGTGCCTTGTCTCGTCGGGGGCAGGGCGCGCTCCACCATCCAGGCCCGCCCTTCTCCGAGCAACGCACCTCGTTGGCGGCGCGTCGGACGAGCACGGTGACCGGGAAGGCATAGCAGCTGAACGAACCGCCCCGGGATCCGTGGAGGCGACGCCTCCGGTCGGCGTCGATTTCCGTGCGCTGTGACCGACGGAGAGCACGGCGCTGGACGTAACGTCGCCAAGTGCGCCGCCGACCGGCAACGACCATCCTCTCCGGGCTCATCGTGGCCCTGTTCACGGCCGGCATATCGAGTGCCATCGCGATTGGGACGCCTCCAACCGGCGCGCCGAGGGCGACCGGGTCCTCCGGTCCCGCCCGGGCGGCGCTGTCGGCACTCAACGACGGCTCCGACACGCCGCGGCAAACTTCGTCACCCACCGACGCCGCCCGTCCGTCGCCCCGCCGGGACGTCTCCGCCTACCAGGGGCTAGGGGCGTGGGTGGACGTCTTCGACTACGCGCCCGCCTACCACCGGCAATGGGAGGGCTCGCAGCTCACCCCGGATGACGTCGACGCCATGGCGAAGCAAGGGGTGCGAACCCTGTTCCTGCAGGCGGCCCGCCTCGACGACCGCCCACCAGGGATCGTCGGGATCGTCGATCCCGAACTGGTCGGCCGGTTCTTGGAGCGCGCCCACGCCCGAGGCATCCGCGTCGTCGCTTGGTACCTCCCGAAGTTCGGAGATGTCGAGCGCGATCTGGCCAACCTGGCCTTGCTGCGGGACTTCCGCTTTGGCGGCCAGCAGTTCGACGGCATCGCCGTCGACATCGAGTGGCGTCGAGACGCGCCCGACCACGCCGAGCGGAACCGGCGCCTGGTCGAGCTCTCCCGGCGCCTTCGCCAGGAGGCCGGTGGCCACGCCCTGGGTGCGATCGTGTACCCACCGGTCCTCCTCGAGGACATCAAGCCCGACTTCTGGCCGGGTTTCCCGTGGAGCGAGCTCGCCGCGAGCTTCGACGTCTGGTTGCCGATGGCGTATTGGACCGAGGTCCCGACGGCCTCCGGCTACCGGGACGGCTACCGCTACGCCGAGGAGGCAGTGCGGCGCGTCAGAGCGAACCTCCAAGACTCCTCGGCGCTCGTGCACATCATCGGTGGCGTCGCCGACGTGGCCAGCGTCGCCGACGTCATGGGTTTTGTCCGCGCCGTTCGTGAGTCCAACGTGCTCGGGTGGTCGGTGTACGACTACCGCACCACGTCAGGTCCGGAGTGGGAGGCGCTGCAACAGGCGGGAGCGTCCTAGAGGCGACCTCGGCGTGTCGAAAGCCGAGGTGATGACCCCGGCTCGTCAGGTCAGACAGGGGACGAAGGGAGCAGCGATGACGCGTGGCGAGGCGGCGGTCGACCTGGCGACAAGGTTCAGCCGCCCGGACGCGACGGCGAGGCCGTGGACCGAGGCGAGCGCACGGCTGGAGCGGGGCGCAGCTGCGCCTCGACCTCCGCCCACCACGGCTGACCGGCACCAGGCTTCACACACCCACGGCTGGTGATCCAGGAAGCGGAGCTGGGCGGCAAGCCGGCGGGCGTCGGCGCGGTCCGCCCGGGAGTACGAGACGAAGACCCGGGCCATGCCAGTCGGCGCTCGGGGGCCGCCCTAGGCGGCCGGGGCCGACCGGGCTGCGGCCCGCCCGGGGGTGAACCGGACCCGAAGCTCCTTGAGGCCCCGGATGACGAAGTGGTCCCGCCACTGGGGCTCGGTGGTGACCAGCGCCAGGTCGGGGAACCGGCGGACGAGAGTAGCGATGGCGGCCCGCGCCTCGATCCGGGCGAGGGCGGCCCCCAGGCAGTAGTGGGCCCCGGCGGCAAACGCCAGGTGGCGGTTGTCGGCCCGCCCGACGTCGAGGCGGTTGGGATCGGCGAACTGGTCGGGGTCGCGGTTGGCCGCCGCCAGCACCACCGCCGCCTGCTCGCCCTTGCGGATGAGCTGGCCGCCGACCTCGACGTCGGTTGTGGCGATGCGGGCGGTCACGTGGACGGGTCCCTCGAAGCGCAGCAGCTCCTCGACGGCCGGGCGGTCGAGGGCCGGGTCGCTGCGCAGCCGCGCCAGCTCTGAAGGGTGCTGCAGCAGCACGAGCACGCCGTTGCCCACCAGGTTCATGGTGGTCTCGAACCCGGCCAGCAGGAGAAGGGTCGAGGTGGTCAGCAGCTCCTCGTGGGTCAGGCGCTGGCCGCCCTCCTCGGCGGCGATCATGGCCGAGAGCAGGTCGTCGCGGGGGTCGGCCTTACGCTTCTCGACCAGGTCGGTGAAGTACTGGGCCAGCTGCATGGTGGCGGCCAGCCCGCGGGTCTCGACGTCGGAGGGCAGGTGGCCGTCGAGGAGGCGGGAGGCGTCGGCCGACCAGTCCTTGAACAGCTCCCGGTCCTCCACCGGCACGCCCAACAGCTCGCAGATGACGATGGTGGGGAGTGGGTAGCCGAGGTCGGCCAGGACGTCCATCTCACCCTGCTCGGCCACCGCGTCGAGCGCCTCGTCGACCAGCGCCTGGATGCGCGGGCGCAGTCCCTCCACGACCTTGGGCGTGAACGCCTTGCTCACCAGCGAGCGCAGCCGGGTGTGGTCGGGCGGGTCGAGGAACATCATCACCCGCGAGCCGGCGACGCGGATGGGGCTGGTCGCCCCCTGGGCCATGGCTTCCGGGCCCAGCCACGACGGGTTGTTCGAGAAACGAGGGTCGCGCAGGACGAAGCTGGCGTCGGCGTAGCGCACGAGCACCCAGTTGCCGTCGGGCGCCCGGTGGACGGGGTCGTTCCCCCGCACCCAGTCGTACAGCGGGTACGGGTCGGCCCGGTACTCGGCCGGGAACGGGTCGGCGATGCGACCGGGCCGGTCCGCGGTGGCCTGCGAGTCTGTCGTGGTGTCCATCGCCGCACCACGACTACCAGAGTCGGCGGTGCTATCCGCAGCCGGACTGGGTGCGGGGCTGCTCGTCGCCGCCAGCCTGCCGCCCTTCGGCTGGTGGCCGCTCGCCCTGCTGGGCGCGGCGCTCCTCGCCGGGCTCCTCCGCGACCGTCCCTGGACCCGCCGGCTGCTGATCGGCATGGCCGCCGGCCTGGGGTCGTTCGGGCCCGGCCTGTGGTGGATCCTCGACTTCTCCGGCCCCGGCTACGTGGCCGCCACCATCGTCGAGGCGGCCATCGTCGCCCTCGCCATGGTCGCCGTGCCTCCCGGCCGGGGACGGCTGCTCGCCTTCCCGGGCGCCCTCGTGCTCGCCGGGGCGGTGGCCGGGCACTGGCCCTTCGGGGGCGTGCCCCTGGCCGGCATCCCCCTGGGCCAGGCCGCCGGACCGCTCGCCCCCGCCGCCCGCCTCGGCGGCCACCTCCTCCTCACCGCCCTGGTCGGCGTCTCCGGGGCGTCGCTGGCCGCCCTGGCGGAGTGGACGCGGGACCGCCGCCGGGCACGACCGGCCCGGCCCCTCAAGGCGGCGGCTGGCGCCCTGGCCGGCCTGGCGGCGGTCGTCGCCGTGGCCGCGGCGGGGGCGGCGGCGACGCTCGGGGGCAACGAGGGCACCGTCCGGGTGGCCGCCGTCCAAGGAGGCGGGCAGCGGGGGCTACGGGCGATCTCGGTCGACTCGGAGATCGTCCTCGCCGCCCAGGTGGCGGCGACCACGGCCGTCAGGCCGCCGGTCGACCTCGTCGTCTGGCCCGAAGACGTCGTCGACGTCGACGGTGCGCTGGCGGGGTCGAGCGAGGAACGGCTGGTGGCCGATGTGGCCCGCGCCACTGGAGCGACCGTCGTCGCCGGGATCGTCGAGGACGTCGGTGCCGACCGCTTCCGCAACGCCGCGGTGGCCTGGGCGCCCGATGGGAGCCGTGTCGCCCGCTACGACAAGGTGCGCCGGGTCCCGTTCGGCGAGTACATCCCGTTCCGAACGCTCATCGACCGGGTGGCCGACATCTCGGCCGTGCCACGCGACGCGCTGGAGGGCCGGGGACCTGGGATCCTGCGCACGCCGGTGGGCCCGCTGGGAGTGGTCATCTCCTACGAGGTGTTCTTCGCCGACCGGGCCCGTGCCGCCGTGCGGGCCGGCGGCCAGCTGCTCCTCGTGCCGACCAACGCCTCGTCGTTCACGACGAGCCACGTGCCGACGCAGGAGCTGGCCGCCGCCCGCCTGCGCGCCCTGGAGACGGGCAGGACGGTGGTGCAGGCCGCCCCGACCGGCTTCAGCGCGGTGGTCGACCCCAATGGACGGGTCGTGGCCCGGACCGCCCTGGGGCCGGCCGCCGTGGTCCAGCGGACGGTGACCCTGCGGGACGGCCAGACCCTGTTCACCCGCCTCGGAGACGGGCCGGTGACCGGTGCGGCGGCCGTCGCCTTGGCCACCGGTGCCCTTCTCTACCGTCGAAGTAAGAAAACTTGAGCCTCTTGTTGTCAAATTACTGGTTTTGGGCCGGCTGTCCTGGGGTAGCATGGCGGCCGGAATGATCGTTTCCTCACCTGCGCAGGAGGACCAGACATGGTGATGCGCTTCGACCCCTTCCGCGACCTCGACCGGCTCACCCAGGACCTGTGGCAGGGCTCGAGTCGCCGAGCCGCCACCTCCGCCAGCGTGATGCCCATCGACGCCTACCGGTCGGGTGACCGCTTCTACGTGCACTTCGACCTTCCCGGCGTCGACCCCCAGTCGGTCGAGCTGACCGTCGAGAAGAACGTGCTGACCGTACGGGCCGAGCGGGGGGCGTCGTGGACGGGCGACGCCGAGCTCATCGTGGCCGAGCGCCCCCAGGGCACCTTCACGCGCCAGCTCTTCCTCGCCGAGACCCTGGACAGCGAGCACATCGAGGCGTCGTACGACTCGGGCGTGCTCACCGTGACGATCCCCGTCGCCGAGGCGGCCAAGCCCCGCCGCGTGTCCATCGGCCAGACCGCCACCGGGTCCACCCCCATCACCACCGGCGGAACGCAGCCGGCGTAAGTCCCCCTCTCCTGGTCGA
>DATACM010000370.1:0-18728 GCA_036259055.1 Acidimicrobiales bacterium
CGACGCGATGGCCGCATTGCTCATCCCCTGAGCCATCTCTCCCAACACCTCGCGCTCCCGAGCCGTCAGCCGGTCGAGGTCGCCGGCTCGCGTGGTCGAGCCCGCCGACACGAGGGACTCGACGACCGTGGGGTCGATCACGGAGCCGCCCTGGGCGACCTCCCGGATCGCCGCCATGAGCTCGGCCACATGGCGAAGGCGCTCCTTGAGGAGATAAGCCCGCCCTGCCGACCCATCGCCGAGCAGCGCGAGCACGTAGGCGGGGTTGACGTACTGGCTGAGCACGACGACGCCCGTGCCCGGGTGCTCGGCGCGCAGCCGGGCGGCGGCCTGGATGCCCTCGTCGGTCTGCGTCGGAGGCATCCGGATGTCGGTGAGCACCACGTCGGGGCGCTCGGAGTCGACGACGGCCAGCAGCGACGGCAGGTCGTGGGCGGTGCCTACGACCTCGAGGTCGTCGTGGCGTTGAACCAGCTGGCAGATGCCCTCCCGGAGGAGCACGTTGTCGTCCGCCACGACCACCCGGATGGGCACGACACGACGGTATCCGTCCTGGCGCCGTTGGCGTCGGGACGGACATCGCGCTGCCCGGGCGTGCCCGCCCTCGGCGCCCCTCAGTCACCCTCGAGCCCCTCGAGGAGGTTGGTCAGGTCGACGTCTGCTGGGGGTCTCTCGGGCGCCCGCGCCTCCGAGCGCCCCGGGGCCGCCCGAGCCGTCCCGCGGTCCTAGTCACCGGAAGCCTCCTCCTTCCATCGCCGCCAGAGGCCTCGATCGCCGCCGGCGGAGCACTTTGGCCCTCTCCCGATGCGGGCGACACGGCACCCGCACCCGCTCCTCGGTGACGAGTTCGCAGCGATCGGCGTGGTGGCCGCACCCGTCGAAGCGTTCGCTCAGGACCCCGGATTTTCACCGGCTGGCACCCTGTCGCCGGTGGTCGCCGCGGGCGCACACTCGCCCCGAAGCCTGATCGACGAAGGAGCTGGCATGACGGCGGCGTGCTCGACCGAGATCTTCATCCCAGTGGACGAGAGCGCTCTTGCGGTCCCGGCACGTCTGAGGCGTCTCCGCCGATCACACAGGCTTCGTCCGGCCATCGAGGACGGGTCCGAGCGGGCGGCTCGGGAGTTCGACCTCGATCTCGCCGGGGGCTGGGCCTCGGGGTGGCTGGGGCCCCCGCCCACCCTCGGCTGAAGCAACACGACACACACACACCTCACAGACAGGAGACCCTCATGTCCCGAGCATCACGCGTCCTGACCGTCCTGGTCATCGCCGTCGGCGTGGCTGCCGCCGCCCCGGCGCAGGCCGGGCCCGCCGACGCCGAGGTCAAACGGTCGCTCGCCGACGTGCGGCGGGCCACCGCCCGCTACCACGACGTCAACCGGGCGGTGGCTGATGGCTACGTCCCGACCCAGGTCTGCGTCCCGCAGATGGGGCTGCACTACTTGAACCCGCCGCTCCTCGACGATCCCGCCCTCGACCCGACCAAGCCGGAGATCGTCATCTACGCGCCCGGCCCGAATGGGAAGCTGCGCCTCGTGGCGGTGGAGTGGTGGTCCGCCGACCCCGACCAGGACCTCGCGACCGACGCCGGGCGGCCGTCGCTTTTCGGGGTTCCCTTCGACGGGCCCATGCCCGGCCACCACCCGGGGATGCCCGTGCACTTCGACCTGCACGCCTGGATCTGGAAGCACAACCCCGCCGGCATGTTCACGGCGTTCAACCCGACGGTGAGCTGTCCCGCCTGAGAGACGGACCTCCGTCGTGCTCCCGGGGCCGGGTGACGACCAGTCACCTGGCCCCCCGTCGCGCCCTTGCTGACAGAGCAGGCCGCGTCGGTGCGGTCACGGCCGCGCCCCGACGCGACGTGGTCTCGGAGCTGCCGTCAGGCGATGCGCTCGCCGTCCCGGAACACCGAGATGGCGCCGGTGGGACAGGCCTCGGCGGCCCGGATCACGTCGTCCTCGGGATCGCCCTCGGGGTCGACGACGGTGGAGACCAGCGTAGGGTCGAGGGCGAAGGTGTGAGGGGCGGCGTTGATGCACGACTTGGTCGCGATGCACAACGCTCGCTGCACCCTCACCTCGAGACCCACGGCCCGAGCCTACCTGCACACCCCTCGGGCCGACGTAGGCTCACGACCGATGGACCGCCCGCCGCCCGAGCCGGCCAAGCTGCTCGAAGCCTGGATGGAATGGGAGCGCGGTGAGGCGTCGCCCGGGCGGGTGATGAGCAACCTCAAGACCGGCGGCATGCGCGAGGTGCTCGAGTCGCTGGTCGCCCAAGCCGAGGCGGCGGCCGCCGCCGGCGTCGACGTCCACCCTCCGTCCTGAGCGGGCGCCAAGCGATCCCGCGGCCCCCCGGCGCCCGTCCCGGCGGCCCCCCGCCGTGGGCGGGGCTGACCGTCGAGGAGCGGGCGATCGACCTGGCGCGCGTCCGGGTGTCCATGGCCACCGCCGACCTCGGCCCCGACGTTCCGGTCACCGCGACTCGCCCGCGGCCCGCCGCCGTGCTCGTCCCCCTGTTCGAGGAGTCGGGCCTGGCCCGGGTCGTCCTCACCCGGCGGGCCGCCGGCCTGGCCTCCCACCACGGCGAGGTGGCCTTTCCCGGCGGGCTGGTCGGCCCGGGCGAGAACGAGCTAGGTGCCGCCCTGCGGGAGGCCGAGGAGGAGGTGGGGCTCGATCCGGCGGCGGTCTCGGTGGTCGGTCGTCTCCCCCGGGTGGCGACGCCGACCACCGGTTTCCTGCTGACGCCCTTCGTCGGGCTGCTGGCCGAGCGCCCGGCGCTGGAGCCCCGGCCCGAGGAGGTGGAGTTGGTCTTCGACGTCTCGCTGGCCCACTTCCTCGACCCGGAGATCTACAGGGAGGAGCGGTGGGACCGGCCCGTCGCCGACCGGCCGGTGTACTTCTTCGAGCTCGAGGACGACACTGTCTGGGGGGTCACCGCCCGCATCCTCCACCGCCTGCTCTGCCTGGTGACCGGCACGTCGCCGGCGGGTTCCCTGGGCACCGAGGGGTCACCCGGGTAGGGGAGGGTCCCCGGGTAACCT
The DNA here is from genome assembly GCA_036259055.1 of Acidimicrobiales bacterium. GTDB lineage: Bacteria > Actinomycetota > Acidimicrobiia > Acidimicrobiales > AC-14 > DASZJY01. The sequence continues at coordinate 3,050 of DATACM010000370.1, forward strand.
GGAACGACCTTCCCCTCACCCAACAGCGAGAAGCGTGAGAGGTGTCTTCGTGGCTGAGATCGAGATCGGAATCGGGAAGTCGGGTCGGCGCGCCTACGGGTTCGACGACATCGCCATCGTGCCGAGCCGGCGGACCCGCGACCCCGAGGACATCGACATCTCCTGGGAGATCGACGCCTTCACCTTCGAGCTGCCTCTCATGGCGGCGGCCATGGACGGTGTGGTCAGCCCGGCCACGGCTATGGAGATCGGCCGCCTGGGCGGCGTCGGCGTGCTCAACCTCGAAGGTCTCTGGACGCGCTACGAGGACCCCGAGCCCTTGTTCGAGGAGATCGCCGGTCTCGACGCCGACAAGGCCACCCTGCGCATGCAGGAGATCTACTCGGAGCCGATCAAGGAGGACCTGATCGGCCAGCGGATCAGGGAGATCCGCGAGGCGGGCGTGGTGTCGTGTGCGTCGGTGACGCCCCAGCGCACCGACAAGCTGGCCAAGGCCATCCTCGAGGCCGAGCTCGACCTGCTCGTCATCCAGGGCACGGTCGTCTCCGCCGAGCACGTGTCCAAGACGGCCGAGCCCCTCAACCTCAAGCGGTTCATCCGTGAGCTCGAGATCCCCGTGATCGTGGGTGGGTGCGCGTCGTACAACGCCGCCCTCCACCTCATGCGCACCGGCGCGGTGGGCGTGCTGGTGGGGGTCGGCCCCGGCCACGCCTGCACCACCCGCGGCGTCCTGGGCGTGGGCGTCCCCCAGGCCACCGCCATCGCCGACGCCGCCGGCGCCCGGATGCGCCACCTCGACGAGACCGGGGTCTACGTCCACGTCATCGCCGACGGCGGGATGAGCACGGGCGGGGACATCGCCAAGGCCATCGCCTGCGGCGCCGACGCCGTCATGGTGGGGTCGCCGCTGGCCGCCGCCGTCGAGGCGCCCGGCCGCGGCTACCACTGGGGGATGGCTACCTTCCACCCCACCCTCCCCCGCGGCGCCCGGGTGCGAACGCCGCTGCGGGGAACGCTCGAGCAGATCCTCGTCGGCCCGGCCCACGAGAACGACGGCCGCCTGAACCTCTTCGGGGCCCTGCGGGCCTCGATGGCCACGTGTGGCTACGAGACGGTGAAGGAGTTCCAGAAGGCCGAGGTCATGGTTGCGCCTGCCCTGCAGACCGAGGGCAAGGCCCTCCAGCGCTCGCAGGGCATCGGCATGGGCGTGTGATGTGGGCGCCGCGGCGGCGGTTCGGGCTCCCCGTCCGGTTCTGGGCACGCTGATCGTCGCTCTGTCGCCATGAGCGTGCCCAGAACGAGCGAGGGCTTCGACACCGTCCTCGTCGTCGACTTCGGCGCCCAGTACGCCCAGCTCATCGCCCGGCGGGTGCGGGAGGCGCACGTCTACTCCGAGATCGTCCCCCGGGACATGCCCGTCTCGGAGATGCTGGCTCGCCGGCCGGCGGGCATCATCTTCAGCGGCGGCCCGGCGTCGGTGCACGTGGAGGGGGCACCGGGGATCGACCCGGACATCTACGACGCCGGCGTCCCGGTCCTCGGCATCTGCTACGGCGCCCAGCTGGTGGCCCAGCAGCTGGGCGGCGTGGTGGCCCGTACCGACGTGGCCGAGTACGGCCGCACCGCCCTGGAGGTGACCTCCGGCTCCCCGCTGTTCGGCGACCTGCCGCTGGCCCAGGACGTGTGGATGAGCCACGCCGACTCCATCGTCAGCGCCCCGCCCGGCTTCCGGGTGACGGCTCGCACCGGGGCGGTGCCGGTGGCCGCCCTGGAGGACACCGATCGCCGGGTCTACGGGGTGCAGTTCCACCCCGAGGTGGCCCACACGCCGAGGGGCCAGGAGATCCTCAAGCACTTCCTCTACGACGTGTGCGGCTGTCTCCCCCGCTGGACGATGACCTCGATCGTCGAGAGGGCGGTCGAGTCGATCCGCGCCCAGGTGGGCGACGCCAAGGTCATCTGCGGGCTGTCGGGCGGGGTGGACTCGGCGGTGGCGGCCGCCCTCGTGCACAAGGCGGTGGGCGACCAGCTCACGTGCGTGTTCGTCGACACCGGCCTGATGCGGGCGGGGGAGGCCGAGCAGGTCGAGGACACCTTCCGCCGCCAGTTCCAGGTCGACCTCGTGCACGTGAAGGCGGCCGACCGCTTCGTCGAGGCGCTGGACGGGATCGAGGACCCGGAGATCAAGCGCCGGACGATCGGCAACACGTTCATCCGCATCTTCGAGGAGGTGGCGGCCGACTTCGAGGACGCCGGCTACCTGGTGCAGGGAACGCTCTACCCCGACATCATCGAGTCGGGCACCAAGGACGCCGCCCGCATCAAGTCGCACCACAACGTGGGCGGGCTCCCCGAAGACATGCGGTTCGAGCTGGTCGAGCCCCTCCGCAACCTCTTCAAGGACGAGGTGCGGGCAGTCGGCGAGGAGCTGGGCCTGCCCGAGGAGATCGTGTGGCGCCAGCCGTTCCCCGGCCCTGGGCTGGCGGTGCGCATCGTCGGCGCGGTGACGCCCGAGCGCCTGGAGATCCTGCGGGCCGCCGACTCGATCGTGGTGGAGGAGGTCAAGCGGGCGGGCCTGCACCGCGACCTCTGGCAGGCGTTCGCCGTCCTCCTCGCCATCCGCTCGGTGGGGGTGATGGGCGACGAGCGCACGTACGCCCATCCCGTCGTCGTCCGGGCGGTGCAGAGCGACGACGCCATGACCGCCGACTGGGCCAGGCTGCCCTACGAGCTGCTCGAGCGGCTGTCCCGCCGCATCATCGCCGAGGTCCCGGGCGTGAACCGGGTGGCCTTCGACATCACCTCGAAGCCCCCGGGAACCATCGAGTGGGAGTGACCGAGGAGCACTTGGCGGCAGGGGCGCCCCCGGAAGCCCCGGCCCCGGCGCGTCCCGACCTCCTCGCCAACCTCAACCCTGTCCAGCGCGAGGCGGTCACCCATCCCGGAGGACCGCTCCTCATCGTGGCCGGGGCGGGGTCGGGTAAGACCCGGGTGCTCACCCACCGCGTCGCCTGGCTCGTGCGGGAGCTGGGCGTGTCGCCGTTCGAGCTGTTGGCCATAACGTTCACGAACAAGGCGGCCGACGAGATGAAGAGCCGGGTCGCCGCGCTGGTCGGGCCGGTGGCCCGGCGCATGTGGGTCTCCACCTTCCACTCCGCCTGCGTCCGCATCCTCCGCCGCGACGCCCACCACCTGGGGTACGGCTCGGCGTTCACGATCTACGACCAGGCCGACGCCGTGCGCCTCACCGGCTACGTGCTGCGGGACCTCGACATCGACGCCAAGCGTTTCCCGCCCCGCACCGTCCACGCCGTCATCAGCCAGGCCAAGAACGAGGTGCTCGGCGTCGACGCGTACGCCGACCGGGCCGGCACCATCTACGAGCGCCGCATCGCCGATGTCTACCGCGAGTACCAGCGCCGCCTGCGCGACGCCAACGCCATGGACTTCGACGACCTCCTCCTCGTCACCGTCGAGCTCTTCCGGCGCCAGCCCGAGGTGCTGGCCCACTACCAGGAGCGCTTCCGCCACATCCTCGTCGACGAGTTCCAGGACACGAACCGGGCCCAGAACGAGATCGTCGTCCGCCTGGCCCAGAAGCACCGCAACATCTGCGTCGTGGGCGACGCCGACCAGTCGGTGTACAGATGGCGCGGCGCCGACATCCGCAACATCCTGGAGTTCGAGGACGCTTTCCCGGACGCCACGATGATCGTGCTCGAGCAGAACTACCGCTCGACCCAGACGATCCTCGACGCCGCCAACGCCGTCATCGCCAACAACCTGATGCGCAAGCCCAAGGCGCTGTGGACCGAGCAGGTGGGCGGCGAGCTAATCGAGCGCTACTACGCCGAGGACGAGCACGACGAGGCGGGCTGGGTGGTCGACCGCATGCGCCGCCTCCACGACGCCGACCACTACCGCTGGGGCGACATGGCCGTCTTCTACCGGACCAACGCCCAGAGCCGGGTGCTGGAGGAGGAGCTGGTCCGCCGCAACGTGCCCTACAAGGTGGTGGGCGGCCCCCGCTTCTACGAGCGGCGGGAGGTCAAGGACTCCCTCGCCTACCTGCGGGCGGTGGTGAACCCCACCGACGAGGTCTCGCTGCGGCGGGTCCTCAACGTCCCCAAGCGGGGAGTCGGGGACACCAGTGTCGCCAAGCTGGAGACGTGGGCGTCGGCCAACGGCCGTACCTTCGACGAGGCGCTGGCGCACGCCAGTGAAGCGGGCGTGGGCGGGAAGGCGCTGGCCGGCATCGCCCAGCTGGTGACGCTCCTGGAGAAGCTGCGCGGGGCAGGCGGCGGCCCCCGGGCGATCCTCGAGCGGGTGCTCGACGACACCGGCTACCGGGCCGAGCTGGAGGCCGACGGCTCCATCGAGGCCCAGGGCCGGCTCGAGAACCTGGCCGAGCTGATCGGCACCGCGGGGGAGTTCGAGGAGGCGATGGCCGACGCCGACGACACCAGCGAGGGCGACGGCGACCTGGTGCAGCGGTTCCTCGAGTCGGTGAGCCTGGTGGCCGATGCCGACGAGGCCGATCCCGACGAGTCGAGCGTCACCCTCATGACCCTTCACACCGCCAAGGGCCTGGAGTTCGACGCGGTGTTCATGATCGGCATGGAGGACGGGGTGTTCCCCCACCTCCGGTCGATCGGCGAGCCCGACGAGCTCGAGGAGGAGCGCCGCCTCTGCTACGTGGGGATCACCCGGGCCCGCCGCCGGCTGCACCTGTCGCACGCCTGGAGCCGCCTGCTGTTCGGGTCGACGCAGTACAACCGCCCCAGCCGCTTCCTGGAGGAGATCCCCGAGCAGCTGACCGCCCTGTCCGAGTCGGCCCGGGCGCGCGACCGGTTCGCCCGCAGCCGCTCGGGCCGGGACCGCATCGTCGACACGGCGATGGGCCGGGGGCCGGCACGCCGGTTCGGGAGCCCCACGCCCGCCCGCACGAGCGGCGCCGAGCGCCTGGGCCTGGCCGTCGGCGACGACGTCGTCCACGCCAAGTGGGGGGAGGGCGTCGTGCTGGAGATCGTCGGGTCGGGCGACGGCGCCGAGGCGGTGATCCGCTTCCCCGGCCTGGGCGAGAAACGGCTGCTGCTCGCCTGGGCCCCCTTGAAGAAGGTGTCGCCCCGGTGACCGGCGCCGTCAGCCGGCCGTCGTGGAGGTGACGGCCGGGTCCTGCGGATGGCGGAGGTCCACGACGACCCGGCCCTCGTCGTCGACGCGGGTGGGGTAGGTGACCAGACCGGCGCCGTCGGCGGGGTACTCCCGCCCCGTGCAGTCGTCCACGAAGAGGCGGCGCTCGGTGCGCCACCGGACGACGCATCGCGACGGAGCGCCCCGAGGCCTGACCTCGAAGGTCCGCCAGTCGCCCCCGCCCAGGTGGTTGACGTAGACGTCGCGCCCTCGGCCGAGCGGGTCGGGGAACAGCAGCGGCCCTTTCTCGGCCACCGTCTGGGCCAGCGGTGTGGCCTTGCCGACCAGGAACAGGTCGGGCCCGGCGAGGTTGCCGCTGCCCCGCGAGCCCATGACGTTGAGCACCACGACGAAGAGGAGCACACCGGCCAGCACCCCTCCCGCCGCCACCAGCGCCGTTGTCCGGCCGGAGCGAGTGCGAGGGGGCTGTCCAAAGGGGCGGACGCCGGGCGGTTGAGGCACCTGCTTAGTATGCGACGGCACGGACGGGGCAGGGGCCCCGCCCGGGGAAGGGGGCAATTGAGGCGCCGGTACCGAGTGGTGGTGGCCAAGCCCGGCCTCGACGGCCACGACCGGGGAGCCAAGGTCGTCGCCCGGGCGCTACGCGACGCCGGGTTCGAGGTCATCTACACCGGGCTCCACCAGACGCCTGAGCAGGTGGCCGAGACGGTGCTGCAGGAGGACGCCGACGCGCTGGGGCTGTCGGTGCTCTCCGGCGCCCACATGACGCTGTTCCCCCGCGTGTTGGAGCAGCTGGCGGCGAGGGGGGTCGACGACGTCGTGGTGTTCGGCGGGGGGATCATCCCGCCGGCCGACGCCGAGCGCCTGCGGGAGCTGGGCGTGGCGGCGGTGTTCACGCCGGGTGCGAGCATGGCGTCGATCACCGGTTGGCTCGAGACGACCTTGGACGGGCGGGGCGTGTAGGGCCGTGGACCTGTTCGAGTACCAGGGCAAGCAGCTCCTCGCCCGCCACGGCGTGGCCGTCCCCGAGGGCGCGGTGGCGGACACCGCCGAGGCGGCGGTCGCCGCCGGCGACGCCCTCGGGTACCCGGTGGTGGTCAAGGCCCAGGTGCAGGTCGGCGGCCGAGGCAAGGCGGGCGGCATCCGCATCGCCTCGAGCGCCGAGGAGGTCCGTTCGCACGCCCTGTCCATGCTGGGCCAGCCGCTTCGCGGCCACCTCGTCTCGCTCGTGTGGGTGGAGCGCGTCTCCGACATCGCCACCGAGTACTACGCCTCCTTCACCTTCGACCGGGCGGCGAAGCTGCACCTGGCCATGGTCTCCGCCCGGGGCGGAGTCGACATCGAGACGGTGGCGGCCGAGGAACCCTCGGCCATCGCCCGCCTCCACATCGACCCCCTCGACGGCCTGGCCCAGGTCGACGCACGCGGCCTGGTGGAGCGGGCCGCCCTCGACCCCGCAGCGGCCGACGAGCTGGTCGACGTCCTGCTCGGCCTCTGGCGGGTGTACTGCGACGCCGACGCCGAGCTGGTCGAGGTCAACCCGCTGGTCGTCACCGGCGACGGCCGGGTCGTCGCCCTCGACGCCAAGGTCACCCTCGACGACAGCGCCGCCTTCCGCCATCCCGAGTGGGCCGAGTGGCGCGCCACGCAGGTCCTCGACGACCGCGAGCGCATGGCCCGTCAGCACGGGCTCAACTACATCGGCCTGGCGGGGACCGTCGGCATCATCGGGAACGGCGCGGGATTGGTGATGAGCACGCTGGACGTCGTCAACCAGGTGGGAGGCAGCGCCGCCAACTTCCTCGACGTGGGCGGGGGAGCGCGGGCCGAGGTGGTGGCCGCCGCCCTCGACGTCGTCAACAGCGACTCCAACGTGCGGGCCATCCTCGTGAACATCTTCGGGGGGATCACGCGCGGCGACGAGGTGGCCAGGGGCATCGTCGAGGCCCTCGACCGGGTCGAGCTCCGCAGCCCGATCGTCGTCCGCCTCGACGGGACCAACGCCGAGGAGGGGCGGGCCATACTCGCAGCCCACGGCTCGGACCGGCTGGTGTCCGAGCCCACAATGCTGGCCGCCGCCCGACGGGCCGTCGACCTGGCCGCCCGCGGATGAGCATCCTCCCTGGCTGCGTGCCCGAACGCAGTGGACGGCGGGGAGGCGCACCGCCCGACGCCGGGGCGACGGGCGGATGAGCATCCTCGCCGACGAGACCACGAAGGTCGTGGTGCAGGGTCTCACCGGCAGCCAGGGGCGGTTCCACGGCCTCCGCAACCGCGCCTACGGCACCCATGTCGTCGCCGGGGTGACGCCGGGTAAGGGGGGCGCCGACGTGGAGGGCATCCCGGTCTTCGACACCGTCGCCGAGGCGGCCGTCGAGACCGGTGCCGACGCCAGCCTGGTGTTCGTCCCGCCTCCGGCCGCCGCCGGCGCGGTGGTGGAGGCGGCCGACGCCGGCATCCGCCTCATCGTGTGCATCACCGAGGGCATCCCTCTGCACGACGAGGTCCGGGTCCACAGCCACCTGCGCCGCAACCATCCGGACTGTCGGCTCGTCGGGCCGAACTGCCCCGGTGTCATCTCGCCCGGCCGCTGCAACATCGGCATCACGCCCGGCGAGATCGCCCTCCCCGGAGGGCCGGTCGGCGTCGTGTCCCGTTCGGGCACGCTCACGTACCAGGCGCTCCAGGAGCTGACCCGCCAGGGGATCGGGCAGACGACGTGCGTGGGCATCGGCGGCGACCCCGTCCCCGGCACCAGCTTCATCGAGTGCCTGAGCCGCTTCGAGGCCGACCCCGAGACGGGCGCGGTGATCCTCATCGGCGAGATCGGCGGCGCCGAGGAGGAGCAGGCGGCCGAGTTCGTCGCCGCCGAGATGACCAAGCCGGTGGTGGCCTACGTCGCCGGCCTCACCGCCCCGCCCGGGCGGCGGATGGGCCACGCCGGCGCCATCGTCTCCGGCGCGGCGGGCGGGGCCCGCGCCAAGATCGAGGCCCTCCGCCGGGCCGGCGTGGAGGTGGTGGAGAACCCAACCGAGGTCGGCGCCCGCATGGCGGCCGTGGTGGCCGGGATGGCTGATCGTGCCCCTGCCCCGAGCGGGGATGTTGTCGACAACTGACCGCCGGCGCCACGCCGTCGCGGCGGTGGCGCTGGTCGTCGCCGCCGCGGCGCTGACCGGGTGCGGCGACGCCGGCCCGCCCGAGGCGGTCGGGGGTGAACCGGTCGTGGCCAGCTCGACCTCGACCACCCCCACTCCCACTCCCGCCCCTCCGACGACCGCCGGCCCGCCGCCGGCGCAGACCGCCGCCCCGACCGGCCCGGGAGTGGTCGTCACCCCCTCGGGCGTGGTCGTGCCGGTGCTGTCGGAGCGGGACGGGGGATGGGTGGTGCGCACCCCCTGCGGAGCCGAGCGCACGCTCACCCGGGGGACGAGGGTGGGCGCCGCCACGGTCGTCCTCGACCCGGGCCACGGCGGCGCCGAGGCCGGAGCCAGGTCGCCGGACGGCCTGGCCGAGGCGCCGGTGAACCTAGACGTGGCCCGCGCCACGCAGCGGGAGCTCGAGCGGGAGGGGGTGGACGTCGTCCTGACGCGCACGGCGGACTACGAGGTCAGCCTGCCCACCCGGGCCACCATCGCCAAGAGCCTCTCTCCCCGGGCGCTCGTCTCCATCCACCACAACGCCGTTCCCGACGGGCCGCACCCCGGACCGGGCACCGAGACCTACTACCAGCTGAACTCGGCCGACTCCAAGCGGCTGGCCGGACTGGTCCAGGAGGAGGTGTTCCGGGCGCTCTCGGCCTACGACGTGGCATGGGTGGCCGACACCGACGCCGGTGCCAAGTACCGGCCCGGTTCCCGGGGCGACTACTACGCCATGCTCCGCCTGCCGGCTCCGGTGACGAGCGTCCTGGCCGAGCTGGCGTTCATCTCCAACCCGCCCGAGGCCGCCCTCCTCGCCCGCCCCGACGTGCGCGCCCGCGAAGGCGCCGCCGTGGCCCGGGGAATCCTCCGCTACCTGCGCAGCAACGACCCCGGCTCCATGTTCACCGTCCCCTACCCCCGCACCGACCCGCCGGGCGACGGCGCCGCCCGGCCCTGCGCGGACCCCCAGCTCTGAGCGGGCGCCTGCTAGAAGCCGACTGGGCCGGGGGCCCGGGGGCGCTCCTTGCGGATCATGACCGCTCCGGCGACGAGAGCGGCGGCCGCCAGCATCTCCAGGTAGAACCCGAAGCCCAGGTCGACGCCACCCCGGTCGACCACCAGGTAGCAGAACACCAGGACGGCGGTCACGAGGGCGGCGACGAGATGGATCTGCTCCCACGTGAAGTCGGACAGCCGGCGAGGCATGTTGGCACCGCTCAGCTTGTCGACGAGGATCTGCACCGCCATGACCGTGCCGAGGATCGGCACGAGCGTGGCCAGCGGGAAGAGGCCGCTGCTCCATGCGCTGTACCCGTCGCCGTCCGCCTCGTACCAGGGCAGGAACGAGGCAACCAGGGCCACCGCGCCCCCGGCCAGGATCACGATCTCGCCCGTCGTCAGCTTGCGCTTCACCGACTCAGCCACCTGCCCCCTCCTCGCCGGCGGACGGTGAGAGTCAAGCACGCCGCCTGCCCCGCAGGGAAGCGAACGACCACCTTCCCGAACTGTTCGTCCAGGTGGCCACGGAGTGACCACGGCGCCGAACAGTTCGTCCCCGTGGCTCGCGCTTTGGCCGGCAGGGGCGTTGGTAGCTTGGCTGGGTGAGGCGTCTGGGTGTGCTCGCGTCGGGCGGCGGGTCGAACCTGGCCGCCATCCTCGACGCCCGCCTTCCCGTCGTCGTGGTCGTCGTCGACCGTCCCTGTGGCGCGACGGGCATCGCCGACGCGGCCGGCGTCGCCGTCGAGACGGTCCCCCGGGGCCCCGACCGCACCGAGTTCACCCACCGCATCGTCGACGCCCTGCAGGCCCACGGTGCCGAGCTGGTGGCCATGGCCGGGTTCATGACCATCCTGGAGAAGCCCATCTTCGACGCCTTCCCCAATGGCGTGCTCAACACCCACCCGTCGTTGCTCCCGGCCTTCCGGGGGGCGCACGCGGTGGCCGACGCCCTCGCCGCCGGGGTCAAGGTCACCGGCTGCACGATCCACGTGGCCACCCCGGAGGTGGACTCCGGCCCCATCCTCGCCCAGGAGGCGGTCCCGGTGCTCCCCGACGACACGGTGGAGTCGCTGCACGAGCGCATCAAGGAGGTGGAGCACCGGCTCTACCCCGAGACCATCCGGCGCTACGCCGAGGGGACGCTCGAGCGATGAGGGCGCTGGTCTCCGTCTACGACAAGACCGGCGTGGTCGAGCTGGCTCGGGGGCTGGTCGAGCTCGGGTGGGAGCTGGTCTCGAGCGGGGGCACGGCGCGCGCACTGGCCCAGGCCGGCGTGCCCTGCGTCGAGGTGGAGTCGGTCACCGCCAGCCCGGAGATGCTCAGTGGGAGGGTCAAGACGCTGCACCCCGCCATCCACGGTGGCATCCTGGCCGACCGCGAAAAGCCCGAGCACCTGGCCGACCTCGAAGCGCAGGGGATCGCGCCCATCGACCTGGTCGTCTGCAACCTCTACCCGTTCACCGCCAGGCCCTCGATCGAGATGATCGACGTGGGCGGGCCGACGATGGTGCGGGCGGCGGCCAAGAACCATCTGCACGTGGGCGTGCTGGTGGACCCCGCCGACTACCCGACGGTGCTCGACGAGCTCCGCCGCGACGGACACCTCAATGCCGCCACGCGCCGCCGGCTGGCCCGCGCCGCCTTCGCCCACACCGCTGCCTACGAGGCCGCCATCGTCTCGTGGTTCGACACGCTGGGTGACGCCGGCGCCGCCGATCCGCTCCCGCCGACGGTGCACCTCGCCCTCGAGCGGGTGCAGGACCTGCGCTACGGCGAGAACCCCCACCAGCGCGGTGCGCGCTACCGCATGGCATCGACCACCGGCTGGTGGGACCAGGTGGTCCAGCACGGGGGCATGGCCCTGTCCTACCTGAACCTGTTCGACGCCGACGCCGCCTGGGCGCTGGTGCACGATCTGGGCGACGGTCCGGCGGCGGCCATCATCAAGCACGCCAACCCCTGCGGGGCGGCGGTGGCCGACGACGTGGCGACCGCCTACGAGCGGGCGTTCGAGGGTGACCCCATGTCCGCGTTCGGGGGCATCGTCGCCCTCAACCGGCCGGTGGGGGACGAGCTGGCCGAGGAGATGGTCGCCAACCCCAAGGCCGACGTGCTGATCGCGCCCGGGTTCACCACGGGGGCGCTCGAGCGCTTCGCCGCTCGCCGCAAGAACATGAGGGTGCTGGAGGCCCCGCCCCCCACGGCCGACCGCCTCCACCTGCGCCAGGTGAGCGGAGGCTTCCTCGTCCAGGAGCCGTACCGCTTCGCCACCGGCCGGGACGAGTGGCGGGTCCCCACCAAGGTCGCCCCCACCGAGGCGCAGTGGCGCGACCTCGAGGTGGCCTGGCGCGTGTGCGCCCACGTGCGGTCGAACGCCATCGTGCTCGTGGCCCAGGGCATGGCGGTGGGCGTGGGCGCCGGTCAGCAGAACCGTGTCGACCCCGGGACTCTGGCCGTGCGCAAGGCGGCCGGGCGGGCCCGGGGCGGGGCGTGCGCCAGCGACGCCTTCTTCCCCTTCCGGGACGGGCTCGACGCGGTGGCCGCCGCCGGAGTGGCGGCCGTCGTCCAGCCGGGGGGGAGCGTCAGGGACGACGAGGTCGTGGCGGCGGCCGACGAGCACGGGATCGCCATGGTCCTCACCGGCGAGCGGCAGTTCCGCCACTGATGAGCGCGGTGATCATGGCCGGCGGCCCCGTGGCGGAGGCCGTACTGGCCGACGTGGCCGAGGCGGTGGCCAAGCTGGCGACCGAAGGGACGCGGCCGGGGCTGGGCACGATCATCGTCGGGGACGACCCCGCCAGCGCCGGCTACATCCGCAAGAAGCACGAGGCCTGCGAGTCGGTGGGCATGGCGTCGTTCCATCAGCAGGTGGCGGCCGACGGCAACCAGTCCGACCTCCTCGCCGCCGTCCACCGGTTCAACGACGACCCCGCGGTGGACGCCTTCATCGTGCAGAACCCGGTCCCGGCGGGGTTCGACTTCAACGCCGCCATGGAGGCGCTCGACCCGGCCAAGGACGCCGACGGCCTCCACCCCCACAACCTCGGCAAGCTGGCCCTCGGCGCCGACGGGCCGCTGCCGTGCACGCCGGCGGGCATCCAGGCCATCCTCGCCCACTACGGCGTGCCGATCGAGGGCCGCCACGTCGTGATCGTCGGTCGGGGGCCCACTCTGGGGCGGCCGCTCTCCATGCTCCTGGCGCTCAAGCGGCCGGGGGCCAACGCCGCCGTCACCGTGGTGCACACGGGCGTCGCCGACATCGGCGCCTACACTCGCCAGGCCGACATCGTGGTCGGGGCCGCCGGGGTGCCCGGCATCATCGGTCCGGAGATGGTGCGGCCGGGAGCGGCGGTGGTCGGAGGTGGGATGGTCTACGAGGGCCGACGGGTCCTCTCCGACGTGGACGAGGCGGTGGCCGAGGTCGCCGGATGGGTCACGCCCCGGATCGGCGGCGTCGGTCCGACCACCGTGGCCATGCTCCTGCGCAACACCGTCGACGCCGCCCTGCGAAGGAGGCGCTGAGCGACATGGCGCGTATCGCCGACATGCTGGCCAACGGCAAGACGTTCTCGTTCGAGTTCTTCCCGCCCAAGACCCCCGAGGCGGAGATCACCCTGGAGATGACGCTGGCCGAGCTGGAGCTGCTCAAGCCATCGTTCGTCTCGGTCACCTACGGAGCGGGCGGCTCCACGCGAGAGCGCACCCACGACCTGGTGGTGTCGATCAACCGCAACACGACGATGACGGCCATGGCCCACCTCACCTGCGCCGCTCACCGGCGGGAGGAGCTGGTCGACATCGTCACCCGTTACAAGGACGCGGGCGTCGAGAACATCCTGGCCCTGGGCGGCGACCCCCCGGCGAACCTCGACCTTCCCGAAGGCGACCTCCGTCACGCCTGCGAGCTGGTCGACCTGGTGCGGGGGGTGGGCCCGTTCTGCGTCGGGGTGGCGGCCCATCCCGAGCTCCATCCCAAGTCACCCGACCGGGCGGCCGACCGTGACTTCCTGGCCGCCAAGCTGCGCGAGGCCGACTTCGGCATCACTCAGTTCTTCTTCCGCACGAGCGACTACCTGGGCATGGTCGCCGACCTGGCTGAGCGGGGCGTGGACAAGCCGGTGATCCCCGGCATCATGCCGATCACCAACCTCAAGTCCGTCCAGCGCATGGCCCAGCTGTCGGGAGCGGCGGTGCCCCCCGAGGTGGTGGCCCGGGTGGAGGCGGTGGCCGACGACCCCGAGGAGGTCCGTCGGGTGGGGGTGGAGATGGCCACCGAGCTCTGCCAGAAGCTGCTCGACGCCGGCGCCCCCGGCCTGCACTTCTACACCCTCAACCGCTCGACCGCGACCCGGGAGATCTACACCAACCTCGGCCTGGCCGGCGCCGCCTGAGCCGATCGGGGCTCAAGGCCGGGGTCGGGCCCGCCGATCCCTCTGCGGGCGCATCCCGCGCCCGAACTCGTGCCATGGGGGCGAGGGAGGGTCATGGCGAGAATCGGGTCGTTGGTGGACCGGCGGGACCCGCCCGACGGCCCGGCGTGGGACGGGGCCGAGCAGTGGAAGTGCCGCTGTGGCTACGTGAACGCCGGGTTCGACCGCTGCCCGTCGTGCGGTGGCCGAAGGTCGCCGACGGACGGCGAGCTGCCACGCCGGCCGGGTGCGGTCTCGGCGGTAGATGCGTGGGAGCGCCCGGCTGCCACTCCCACCGTCCCCCGGCGGCGCCCTCGCATCGACTCGAAGGTGGCCCGCACGGTCGCCGGCGTCATCGGCCTGAACGTGGTGATCCAGGCGGCCACCGCCTCGCTGGCGGCACAGAGCGGAGCGGAGACCGGCGATGCCATCCGCCTCTCGCTGTTCTCGGGCCTTCTCTTCTTCGCCTTCACCGCCCTGTGGGTCCTCGGGCGCTCGACCGTCCTCGGGGTCCGCCCGGTGCTGCGCTCGGGCGGCGCCCTGACCGGGGTGGCCGAGGGAGCGGTCGTGGGAGGCGGGCTGGCGATCATGTTCACCGCGGTCGCCTATCTGGTTTCTGGGCACCCCGTGCTCGACCCCGTCGCCGCCCTGCTGGCGTCGGAGGCGGTCGGACCGCTGCTCATCGGTGTCTTCGTCCTCGTGGTGGCCGCGCCGGTGGTCGAGGAGCTCGTCTTCCGGGGCTTCCTGGCCGAGGCCCTGCGGGGCCGGGGACGGAGGGTGGCGGGACTGCTGAGCGCCGCCGCCTTCAGCGTCGCCCACCTGCGGTTCGACCAGTTCCGGTACTACGTCGGGATGGGCCTGGTCCTCGTCTACCTGTACTGGAGACGAGGGCTGGCCGGCTCCGTCGCCGCCCACGCCGCGTTCAACGGGATGCTCCTCGTCGCCGCCCTCGCCGTCGCCCACGGTCCGGCACTGACGCTCACCGGCGGGGGCGCGACCGTCACCCTCCCCGGCACCTGGCAGCCCACCGACGCCGGCAGGGGCGACGACATCGCCGCGGTGGGACCGTCCGGCGCGTGGTTCGGGCTGGGCCACCAGGAGATCGACGCCACCGAGGTCGAGCCGGAGCACTTCGCCCAGAACCTGCGCACCGGGCGGTTCGTGCTGCCTCCGGGGCTCGCCATCGACCCGGACAGCATCACCATCATCGCCCTGCCCGCCGGGCGGGCGGTGTCGGTCGAGGCCGACGTGCAAGGCCACGAGGGGCGGGTGGTGGCGCTGGTCCGCAGCGACCGGCTGTGGTGGGTGACGCTCACGACGGGCGGCAGCGCCCGGGCGAGCAGCGACTTCAACGACGCCCTCCTGAGCCTCGAGCTCCCGTAGGGGTTAGCCCTCCGTCGGGGCTCACCTAGGCTTCCCGTCATGCCTCCGGAGAAGATCACGGTCGCCGACGACGGCACCCTGTCGGTCCCCGACGAGCCGGTCATCCCCTTCATCCGCGGCGACGGTATCGGCGTCGACATCTGGCCGGCGGCCCAGAAGGTGCTCGACGCGGCGGCGGCCCGCCACGGGCGGCGCATCGCCTGGAAGGAGGTGCTCGCCGGGCAGGCGGCGTTCGACGAGACGGGCTCCTGGCTGCCCGACCAGACCGTTGCCGCCTTCAAGGAGCACGTGGTGGGGATCAAGGGGCCGTTGACGACCCCGGTGGGCGGCGGCATCCGCAGCCTCAACGTGGCCTTGCGCCAGCTCCTCGACCTCTACGTCTGCCTCCGGCCGGTCCGCTGGTTCAAGGGGGTGCCGTCCCCCGTCCGCCACCCCGAGAAGGTCGACATGGTGATCTTCAGGGAGAACACCGAGGACGTCTACGCCGGCAAGGAGCTCCAGGAGGGGACGCCGGAGGCGAAGCGCATGATCGAGTTCGTGCGCGAGGAGTTCGGCTGGGAGGTGCGCCCCGACTCGGGCATCGGCCTCAAGCCC
>DATACM010000371.1:0-19152 GCA_036259055.1 Acidimicrobiales bacterium
TCCTACGACGACGGCATCCTCATCTGCGCCGAGAACCCGTCGCGCACGCTCCACAAGGTGAGCGAGATCTACGACCGCATCGCCTTCGCCGGCGTCGGGCGCTACAGCGAGTTCGAGGCCCTGCGCATCCTCGGGGTGCGCCAGGCCGACGTCAAGGGGTTCACCTACTCGCGCGAGGACGTCGACGCCCGCTCGCTGGCCAACGCCTACGCCCAGACCCTCCACCAGGTGTTCACCCATGAGATGAAGCCCATGGAGGTGGAGATCCTCGTCAGCGAGGTGGGCCCCGACCCCGACAGCGACCAGCTCTTCCGCATCCGCTACGACGGCTTCGTCATCGACGAGCGACAGCTCGCCGTCCTCGGCGGCGACCCCGAGACGGTCGCCGACCGCCTGCGCCCGAACCTCACCGAGGGCATGGAGCTGCGCCCCGCCCTGCGGGCGGCCGTCGACGCCCTGGCCGGTCCCGAGCGCACCCTCGCCGACACCGACCTGGAGGTCGCCGTGCTCTCCCGCACCGACGACCGCCGCGCTTTCCGGCGCATCGTCGACGGCGAGCTGTCCGACCTGCTCGGCTGACGCGGCCGTCAGAGGCTGCGGGTGAAGAAGACGGCAAGAAGCACGATCGTGCCCAGCACCAGCCACAGCTGAGGCGCGCGCCCGTCGAGGGCGACCTCGCCGTCGTCGTCGAAGGCGGACTCGACCTCGTCGGCCATGAGGAGCTCCTGGGCGGTCGGCAGGTCGGTCTCCTCCACGAAGACGTGCACGTCGCCCATGGGGTAGGGACCGTCGAGGTTGCCCCGCAGCTCGGTGACGATGCCCTCGGCACCGACGCGCGCGGCGATGACCCGGGCGTGGAACGAGCTGTTCACCGTCGCCAACCGCACCATGCGGCTCCGTTCCATCGCCGCAACGGTACCGTGGCAGGCAGCGATGGACAGACGAATCTTCGGGCTCGAGAACGAGTACGGGGTCACCTGCACCCTGCGGGGCCAGCGCCGCCTGAGCCCCGACGAGGTGGCGCGCTACCTCTTCAGGCGGGTGGTCTCCTGGGGTCGCAGCAGCAACGTCTTCCTCGAGAACGGGGCCCGCCTGTACCTCGACGTGGGCAGCCACCCGGAGTACGCCACGCCGGAGTGCGACTCCATCGAGGACCTCGTGGCCCACGACAAGGCGGGCGAGCGCATCCTCGAGAGCCTGCTCTCCAGCGCTGAGCAGCGGCTGCGGGAGGAGGGCATCCGCGGCGTCGTCTACCTGTTCAAGAACAACACCGACTCGGCCGGCAACTCCTACGGCTGCCACGAGAACTACCTCACCAGCCGGCGCGACGACTTCGGCCACTACGCCGAGATCCTCATCCCCTTCTTCGTCACCCGCCAGATCTACGCCGGCGCGGGGAAGGTCCTCAACACGGCGCGCGGCGCCACGTACTGCATCAGCCAGCGGGCCGAGCACATCTGGGAGGGAGTGTCGTCGGCCACCACCCGCAGCCGGCCCATCATCAACACCCGTGACGAGCCCCACGCCGACGCCGAGCGCTTCCGGCGCCTGCACGTGATCGTCGGCGACTCGAACATGAGCGAGTACGCCACCTTCCTCAAGGTGGGGGCCACCAGCATCCTCCTGCGCATGCTCGAGGATCCCGGCGTGGTCATGCGCAACATGACCCTCGACAACCCCATCCGGGCCATCCGGGAGATCAGCCACGACGTCACGTGCAAGCGCCGGGTGCGCCTGGAGAACGGGCGGGAGCTCAGCGCCGTCGACATCCAGGGCGAGTACCTCAGCCGGGCCCTGCGCTACTCCGAGACCCGAGGGCTGAGCCCCCTCGAGGAGCAGGCCCTCAAGATGTGGGAGCACTGCATCACCAAGCTCGAGCACGACCCGTTCAGCCTCGACCGCGAGTGCGACTGGGTGATCAAACACCGCCTGGTCGAGTCCTACCGCGAGCGCCACAACCTCCCGCTCACCCATCCCCGGGTGGCGCTACTCGACCTGCAGTACCACGACGTCAACCGCCAGCGCGGGCTGTACTACCTGCTGCAGAACCGCGGCAAGCTCGAGCGGGTCGTCACCGACGAGGCCATCGATGACGCCGTCATCTCACCGCCGCGCACGACCCGGGCGCGCCTGCGGGGCGAGTTCATCCGCCGGGCCAAGGAGCGCAAGCGGGACTACACGGTGGACTGGGTCCACTTGAAGCTCAACGACCAGGCTCAGCGCACGGTGCTCTGCAAGGACCCGTTCAAGTCGCGCGACGAGCGGGTCGAGAAGCTCATCGCATCCCTCTGACCGCGCTCCTCCGTGCCCTCCTTCTCGGCCGGCGTGGTGACGGCGGTCCTCTCGGAACGCCGGGGCCTGCAGCGGGTGGAGGTGGGCGGCAGCCCGGCGTACGTCCTCACCGACCTGGTCGGGCCGGTGGCGGTGGGCGACGAGGTCGTCGTCAACACGACCGCGGTCGACCTGGGCCTGGGGACCGGGGGTTGGCACGTCGTCCACTGGAACCTCTCCCGGCGCGGCTGGTCGCAGCCCGGCCCGGGGATGGTGTTGAAGCTGCGCTACACCAGCCTGCAGGCCGACGTGGGCGCGGCCGAGGAGGCGCCCGGTTACGAGCCACCGCCCGGCGGCCTCGGCGGTACCCCCGTGGTCGCCTGCGCCCTTCACAGCCAGATCGCGCCGGTGGCGGCCATCCTCGCCGAGGCGCGGCCCGGCTGGCGGATCGCTTACGTGATGACCGACGGCGCCAGCCTGCCCCTCGCCCTCTCCGACCTGGTCGCCGACCTGTGCGGTGCGGGGCTGCTCGCGACCACGGTGAGCTGCGGGCAGGCCTTCGGTGGCGACCACGAGGCGGTCAACCTGCACTCCGCCCTGGAGGTGGCGGTGAGAACCGGGGTCGACGCCGTCGTGGTGGCCGCCGGCCCGGGCGGCGTCGGCACCCGTACCCGCCTGGGCTTCAGCGGGCTGGAAGTGGCCTCGGTCGTCGACGCCGCCGCCCTGCTGGGAGGCCGTCCGGTGGTGGCGGTGCGCTATTCCGGCGCCGACCGCCGGGAACGTCATCGGGGCGTCAGCGACCACACGGCAACCTCCCTGTGGGCGGCGGCCCGGCCGGCCATCGTCGCCGTCCCGCGCGGGGAGCGGCCGGCGATGCCCGCGCTCGCTGCGCACCACTCGGTCATGGAGGTCGACGTGCCCGACGTCGCCCGCCTCCTCGCCGCTCACGGCCTCGAGGTGGAGACCATGGGCCGGGGCACGGCTGAC
Organism: Acidimicrobiales bacterium; assembly: GCA_036259055.1. Classification (GTDB taxonomy): domain Bacteria; phylum Actinomycetota; class Acidimicrobiia; order Acidimicrobiales; family AC-14; genus DASZJY01. The sequence goes on from DATACM010000371.1 coordinate 3,259, forward strand.
GATCCCGACTTCTTCCGGTGGGCGGCGGCCGCCGGGGTGGCCGCCGCTCAGCTGACAGCCGGCGGCTGACCGGCGGCGAGCCGGGCCAGGGTGGCCTCGCGCACCGCCGCGCTCTGAGCCTGGATCGCCCAGAACGATGCCTCCCGTACCAGTCGCTGGGCGGGGTGGGAGAGGGCCATGGCGCCGCCGCCGGTGGCCGCCACCAGCGCCTGGGCCGAACGCAGGGCGAGATCCAGCCCCCAAGCCCGGGCGGCCACCAGCCGAGCCAGATGGGCTCGGTCGACGGACGGGTCGTCGGCCAGGCCGTAGGAGTGCCGGCGGCACTCGGCCAGCTCGGCGACCAGCGCGTCGGCGGCCCGGCCCACCGCCGCCCCGCCGCTCTCCCGGGCCTCCCCGGCCAACAGGGTGGAGGCAGTGGTGGCCAGGCCGAGGGGCGCAGGGTTGGGCTGGGCGGTGGCGGCCCGGTCGCGTTCGCGCCAGCGGTCGATGTCGACGGTGGAGATCACGTCCTCGTCGGGGACGTGCAGCCCGTCGAACGACAGCCGCACCGTTGCCGACGCCGACATGGCCGCCAGCGCCAGCGGAGGCGAGGCGCGCAGCGATGCCGACGCCGCCGGCGAGGCGGGCGCCACCGCGAGGAACAACACCGGGCCGTCCCCCGCGACGCGGGCGGCCACCGCGTAGAGACCGGCCAGGCCCCACGACGTGACCCACGGGGCCTCGCCGTCGACGACCCAGCCGCCCGCCGCCCGCCGGGCCACCACTGCTGGAGGACCGGGGCGGCGGAGGTAGGCGAAGGCGACGCCGCCCAGCGCCGCGCCGCTGCAGAGCTCGGGCAGCCACCGCTCGCGCAGGGCGGCGTTGTCGGAGTCGGCCAGCAGCCGCACGGGGGCGTGGTGCTGGACCCAGGTGAAGAACGTCACCCCGCAGGCGCCGGCCAGCGTCTCGCACACCTGGCGCACGACCGCCGCCGGTGCTTCCCGCCCGCCGGCGCTCCGGGGGCCGGAGAGGCCGTTGAGCCCGGCGGCCGCCAAGGCGCCCAGGTGTCGGCGCGGGACGACCGGCGCCTGGTCCGTCGTCTGGGCCGACGGCGCGAGGATCGAATCGGCCACCCGCCGGGCGGCGGCGACCAGGTCGGCGCCCTCGGTCAGCTCTGGCGGCGTGGGCGGATGCGGTAGGAGCAGACGGCGTCGCCGGCCATGGTGTGGGCCGTCCGGGTGACCTCGACGTCGGGCCCGAGCACCCGGCGGATGAGCGCCAGCTCCTGCGCGCACACCGTCGGGTACTTCTCAGCCACCCGGTGGACGGCGCAGTTGTTCTCGGTGAGCACCAGGCTCCCGTCGTCCGCCTCGGCCCACTCGGCGAGGTAGCCGGCGTCGTCGCGGATCCTCGCCAGCGTCGCCACCCGGTCGGGCAGCTCCTCGGCGCCGGCCTCCGCCAGCTGCGCTTCGTAGCTGTCCACCAGCTTCTCGGTGCGCGAGGCGAAGACGGTGTCGACCGCCTCCGGCCCGCCCAGCTCGCCCAGGTCCTCGAGGACGTCGAGGGCGACACCGTCGTAGCGCCGGGGGAAGAGCTCGAGCCCGGCGGCCGAGAGGCGCCAGCCCGACGCCGGCCGCCCCGGTCCCTTGCGGGCGCACTCGATGGGCTCGACCAGGCCGTCCGCCTCAAGGGCGTCGAGATGGCGGCGGACGCCCATGCCGGTGAGCTCGAGGTGAGCCGCCAGCTCGGCGACCGTCACACCCGGGTGCTTCCGCAGGAGCAGGAGCACCTTGCGCCTGGTGGACATGCGCTCGGTGGACACCAGCGTTCGAGGTTACCGGATGGTTCCCGGGGCCCCCGCCGAGTCCGCGGACCGGCACTACCGTTGGCCCGCGTGCACCGGCTGGAACGGCTCATCAACCTGGTCGCCGCCCTGCTCGAGGCGCCCCGCCCGCTGACCGCCGACGAGCTGCGGGACCGGGTGCCGGGGTACGCCGCCGAGAGGTCGGCCTTCCGGCGGGCGTTCGAGCGGGACAAGGAGACGCTCCGGGAGATGGGCGTGCCCGTCGTCGTGGAGCCGGTCGACGAGGCGCAGCCGGGCGCCGTCGGCTACCGCATCCCCAAGGAGGCGTACTACCTCCCCGACCCCGGGCTGGCCGCCGACGAGCTGGCCGCCCTCCACCTCGCTGCCTCGGCCGTGCGCCTGGAGGGAGCGGACGGCGTCGAGGCGCTGTGGAAGCTAGGCGGGGAGGTGGCCGAGGCAGGCCCGGCGGCGGCGGTCGCCGCTCTGCCCGGCCAGCGCCACCAGGCACCCCTGTTCGCCGCCATCTCCGAGCGCCGTCGGGTGGCGTTCGCCTACCGGGGAAAGCCGCGCACGGTCGAGCCCCACCGCCTCTCGTTCCGCAACGGGCACTGGTACCTCTCGGGCACCGACCTCGGCTCGGGCGACGACCGCTCGTTCCGCCTCGACCGCATCGAGTCGGCCGTCGAGGTGGGCGACCAGGCGGGCGTGTTCGAGCGGCGGGCGGCCGCCGCCCCCGCGCCCCCGTGGGAAGCGGGGACGGCGGAGCCCGTCGAGGCCCAGCTCCTCGTCGACGGCGACCAGGCGGGGTGGGCCGCCGGCCACCTCGGCGCCGACGCCGTCGGCGAGCGCCGCCCCGACGGGTCCGTGGTGCTGCGGGTGCGGGTCACGAACCGGGACGCCTTCCGGTCGTTCGTGCTGGGGTTCCTGGATCATGCCGAGGTCGTCGGTCCCCCCGACCTGCGTGACGAGATGATCGCCTGGCTGGAGGCGCTGTGCCGCGCCTGAGCGCCGACGAGCGGCTGCAGCGGATCCTGTCGCTCGTGCCGTGGGTGGCGGCCAACGACGGGCCGACGATCGCCGAGGTGTGCTCGCGCTTCGGGTGCACGGAGGACGAGCTCCTCGACGACCTGCAGCTGCTCTTCCTCTGCGGGCTCCACCCGTACACGCCCGACGTGCTCATCGACGTGGACGTGGCCGACGGCCGGGTGTGGATCCGCTATGCCGACTACTTCGCCCGGCCGCTGCGGCTCACGCCCTCCGAGGGCCTCGCCCTCCTCGCCGCCGGGACCACCCTGCTGGCCGCCCCGGGAGCCGACCCCGACGGGCCCCTCGCCCGAGGGCTGGCCAAGCTGGCCGAGGCCCTGGGCGTCGACGCCGAGGAGTCGGTCGAGGTGTCGCTCGGCCTGGCCCCACCCGAGACCCTGGAGGTGCTCTCGGGCGCCGCCGCCCGCCACCGCCAGGTCGAGATCGAGTACTACGCCTTCGGGCGGGACGAGTGGACCCGGCGGGTGGTCGACCCCTACGCGGTGTTCTCGGCCGGCGGCCAGTGGTACCTGTCGGCATGGTGCCACGCGGTAGCCGACGAGCGTCTCTTCCGGGTCGACCGGGTGCGGGAGGCGGTCGAGCTCGAAACCGGGTTCGAGCCGCCCGCGCGACGCCCCGAGCTGAGCGTCTACCGGGCCCGACCCGACGATCCCCGGGTGACCCTCGACCTCGCCCCGTCGGGTCGCTGGGTCGCCGAGCAGTATCCCACCGAAGCCGTCGAGGAGCTCGGCGACGGGCACCTGCGGGTGACGCTGGCCGTCAGCGAGCGGCCGTGGCTCGAGCGCCTGCTGCTCCGCCTCGGCCCGGCCGCGCGCGTAGTGGACGGAGACCCGGACGCCGGCCGGGCCGCCGCCTGCCGGGTGCTGGCCCGGTACCGGGCGGACCGATCCGGGGAAGGACCGCCCCTGCACTAGCCTCGCCCCGTGGCCGACACCCTGCCCCATCCTCCCGACGCGCCCGAGGTCCCGGCCGGTGAGAAGAAGCGGCTGTCGGCCCTACGGGGCCTGCTGGAGTGGGTCGTCATCCTGGCCGGAGCGCTTCTCCTGGCCTTCGTCGTCAAGACCTTCCTGCTGCAGGCGTTCTTCATCCCGTCCGGGTCGATGGAGCCCACGCTCAAGATCCACGACCGGGTGCTGGTCAACAAGCTGAGCTACGACCTCCACGACGTCAACCGGGGCGACATCGTCGTGTTCCGCAACCCGAACGGCCAGGAGGGCTCCGACGTCAAGGACCTCATCAAGCGGGTGATCGCCCTCCCCGGGGAGAGGATCGAGGCGGGCAACGGCAAGATCCTCATCGACGGGCGTTCCCTCGAGGAGCCCTACCTGCGCCAGTCGGCGCTCGGCGGCCTCGTGCTCGAACCGCAGACGGTCCCCGACGGCCATGTCTTCGTCATGGGCGACAACCGCGGCGGGTCCAAGGACAGTCGCGCCTTCGGGCCCATCGACGAGGACCTCATCGTCGGTCGGGCCTTCGTCCGCGTCTGGCCCCTGACCGCGCTCAGCCTGCTCTGAAACCCTCCACCAGGCGGTCGACGTGGTCGCCGTAGACGCCGTCGATGCCCATCCCGGCCAACGCCCGCACGACGCGCTCGTGCTGGGCGCCCCAGGCGAAGGCCAGGCGGCCGAAGCGGTGGAAGAGCGTGGTCAACCCGCCCGTCCAGTCGCTGTGGTGGAGGTTGGCGGCGTCCACTCCGGCGCTCGAGAGCTGCGCCGCCCGCCGCTCGGCGCCCTGGCGCAGGTCGTCCAGGCGGGTGCTGTTGACCAGGTGGGCCTCGGGGAACACCGGCCGCCAGCCGGCCAGCAGCTCCCAGTCGGGGTGACACAGCCACAGCCGGCCGAGGGCGTCGTCGCCCGCGGCCCGGGCCACCTCCACGACCGTCTCCACCGCGGCGGGGTCGTAGACGTCGAGGGAGAGCTCGAAGTGGGTGCCGCACTCGGCGTACAGCTCCTCCAGGCTGGGCACCGACGGCGGTAGTGCCGAACGGGCGACGTCGGCCACCCGCCGGCGCCGCAGCCCCCGCCCCACCCGGGCGTGGTGGGTGAGCACGGGCACGCCGTCGGCGGTCAGCCGCACGTCGCTCTCCAGCCCGCTGGCCCCGAGGCGCAGCGCCAGGCGGAACGCCTCCAGGGTGTTCTCGGGGGCGTGGGCCCTGGCCCCCCGGTGGGCGAAGGCGATGGGGGGGCGGCGCAGGGGCTCCACGGCCAGCGGACTCTAGGGCAGGGGTACGATTCGTCCCATGATCCGGGTGCTGTGGGTGGTGCTGGCGGTGGTCGTCGTGGGCGGGACGTTCGTGATCCTCCGGGCGCTGCACAGCGTCCTCACCGCCGCCCGGGCGCTGCAGCGCCACGTGGAGACGCTCGGCGACCAGGTGAACGCCGAGCTCAAGGGACTCGGCGGCGACATGGCCGAGCTGGGCGAGTCGCTGGAGAAGGCACGCCGCAAGCGCTGAGCGGCCGGCCGGTAGAATCCGGCCCGTGCCCTCCAACCTCGGACCGGCCGAGATCATCGCCATCCTCGTCGTCGCCCTCATCGTCCTCGGCCCCAAGCGGTTGCCCGAAGCCGGGCGCCAGGTGGGCCGAGCCCTGGCCGAGGTGCGGCGGTGGTCGCAGGGGTTCCAGAGCGAGGTTCGCAACGTGCTCGAGGCCGAGCCGGGCGTGAACGGGGACCGCCCGGCCGAGCCGCCGGTCGACCGCCCATCCAGCTAGGCCCGCCCATCGCCATCAAGCCCGAAGACACGGAGGTCGACGACCTCGAGGGCGGGCGCATGTCGCTCGTCGAGCACCTCACCGAGCTGCGGAGGCGGCTCATCATCTCCGTCGTCGCCCTGGCCGTGGGCGGGTTGGTCGCCTTCCTCCTCTACGAGCGCATCCTCGACTTCCTCATCTCTCCCTACGAGGAGGTCACCGGCAAGACCACGCTGGTCATCACCGACCCCCTCGAGGGCTTCGCCACCCGCCTCAAGATCTCCGCCTACGGGGGCTTCTTCCTGGCCTCCCCGGTGGTGCTGTGGCAGATCTGGCGCTTCATCACCCCGGGGCTGCACAAGAAGGAGAAGCGCTACGCCGTCCCCTTCATCCTCGCCTCGATCGTGCTCTTCCTCTGTGGCGTGGGGGTGGCCTTCCTCACCTTCGAGCCGGCCCTGCGGTTCCTCGTCGGAGTGGGCGGCAACGACCTCGAGACGTTCTTCACCCCCTCGAAGTACCTCAGCCTGATCACCCTCATGATCGTGGCCTTCGGGATCGCCTTCGAGTTCCCGATCCTCCTCGTGTTCCTCCAGCTGGCCGGCGTGGTGCCCAGCCGGCGGCTGCGGAAGTGGCGGCGCCCGGCGGTCGTCATCATCGTCGGCGTCGCCGCCCTGATCACGCCCAGCGGCGACCCCTACTCCTTGTTCGCCATGGCCGCCCCCATGTACCTCTTCTACGAAGGGGCCATCCTGGTCGGACGCCTCCTCAAGAAGTAGCGGCAGGGGCCCGTGAGGCGAGAGGAGTTCGCCGCCACCTACCGGTTCACGCTGGACCCGTTCCAGCTGCGGGCGATGGACGCCCTCGACGCCGGCCGTTCGGTCGTCGTCGCCGCGCCCACCGGCTCGGGCAAGACGGTGGTGGCCGAGTACGCGGTGGCCAAGGCCCTCGACGAGGGGGGCAAGGCCTTCTACACGACGCCGCTCAAGGCCCTCTCCAACCAGAAGTTCGGCGACCTGGGGCGGAGACACGGGCCGGAGCGGGTGGGGCTGCTCACCGGTGACAACGCCATCGCCGGCGACGCCCCGGTGGTGGTGATGACCACCGAGGTGCTCCGCAACATGATCTACGCCGGCGCCCCGGCCCTCGACGGCCTGCGCTACGTGGTGCTGGACGAGGTGCACTACCTCCAGGACGCCTACCGGGGCCCGGTGTGGGAGGAGGTGATCATCCACCTCCCCCCCGAGATCGTCCTCGTCTGCCTGTCGGCGACGGTCTCCAACGCCGAGGAGCTGGCCGACTGGGTCCAGACGGTGCGGGGAGCCACCGACGCGGTCATCGAGGAGCACCGCCCGGTGGAGCTGCACAACCTCTACCTGGTCGGCGACCGCCACTCCGAGCGCCTGCTGCTCCTCCCCACCTTCGTCGACGGCCAGCCCAATCCCGAGGCGGCCCGTCTCGACGCCCGCGCCGACCACGGCCGGGGGGCACGCGAGCGGGGCCGGCCCCGGGGCCGGCTGTACACGCCCCGGCGCCCCGAGATCGTCGAGCGCCTGGCCGAGGAGGCGATGCTGCCGTGCATCTACTTCATCTTCAGCCGCCAGGCCTGCGACGACGCCGCCCGGCAGTGCCTCGACGAAGGTCTCCGCCTCACCACCGCCGAGGAGCGGCGCGCCATCCGGGCGGTGGCCGAGGCGCGCACGGAGGTCCTGTCCGACGCCGACCTCACCGCCCTCGGCTACGGACGCTGGCTGACCTGCCTGGAGGCGGGGCTGGCCGCCCACCACGCCGGCATGGTGCCGCCGTTCAAGGAGGCGGTGGAGGCGTGCTTCGCCGCCGGGCTGGTGAAGGTGGTGTTCGCCACCGAGACCCTGGCGCTCGGCATCAACATGCCGGCCCGTTCGGTGGTCATCGAGAAGCTGTCCAAGTTCACCGGGGAGCGCCACGAGTTCCTGACGCCCGGGGAGTACACCCAGCTCACCGGCCGGGCGGGGCGGCGGGGGATCGACGAGGTCGGCTACGCGGTGGTCCCGTGGTCGCCGTTCGTGCCCTTCGAGCAGGTGGCGGGGCTGGCGTCGACCCGCACCTACGCCCTCACCTCGTCGTTCCGGCCCACCTACAACATGGCCGCCAACCTGGTCCGGCGGTACCCGCCCGACGCCGCCCACCACCTGCTCAACCTGTCGTTCGCCCAGTACCGGGCCGACCGCGACGTCGTGCGCCTCGAGGCCCAGCTGGAGCGCAGCCGGAGCACGGCCGAGAAGGCCAGGCGAGAGGCCACCTGCGAGCGGGGCGACGTGGAGGAGTACCGCCGGCTGGTGCGCCGCCTGGAGCAGCTGGGCCCCGCGCCCGGCCTGGTGCGGGCGGAGATCGCCGAGGCCCTGGGCCGGCTCCGCCCCGGCGACGTGGTGCTCGTCGCCGGGGGGAAGTCGGCTGGGCCGGTGGGGGTCCTGTCCACCACCCGGCGGCGGGCGGGCGACGTCAGGGTCTCGGCCCTCACGCCCGACCGCCGCCACCTGACCCTCTCGGTGCGCGACTTCTCGGCCCCGCCGCGGGTGGCGGGCCGCATCGAGCTGCCCAGCCCCTACCTGCCCCACAACCGCACGTTCCAGCGGGAGGTCGCCCAGGCGCTGGGGCGACTCACCGTCCGTCCCGGGGGCGCCCCGGCCGGACGCCACTCGGCCAAGGGGGGAAGGGCGGGCGCCCTGGCCGAGGCCACGGCCGAGGTCGAGGCCCATCCGGTGGCCTCCTGCCCCGACGCCCGGGGCCACCTCCGGGCGGCCGAGCGGGCCGAGCGGCTGGAGAAGGACCTGCGCCGGCTGGAGCGCCGCATCGCCGGCCGCACCGAGTCCCTGGCCCGCCAGTTCGACCGGGTGCTGCGCATCCTCGAGGCCTGGGGCTGCGTGGAGGAGTGGCGCCTCACCCCCGCCGGCGAGGACCTCGTGCGCATTTACCACGAGTGCGACCTGCTGGTGGAGGAGGCCCTCAGGACGGGCGTGTTCGACGACCTCGACCCGATGTCGATGGCGGCCCTGGTCTCGGCGTTCACCTACCAGTCCCGGACACCGGGGGCGGCGCCCGAGCCCTGGTTCCCCTCGGCTCGTGTCCGCCGTCGATGGGCGGACCTGTCTCGCCTGGCCACCGAGCTGAACGAGGCCGAGGAGGAGGCGGGGCTGCCGCTGACCCGCAGCCTCGACCCCGGCTTCTTCGCCGCCGCTTACGCCTGGGCGGCGGGGGAGGACCTGGCCGAGGTCATCACCGAGGAGGAGATGTCGGGCGGCGACTTCGTGCGCAACGTCAAGGTGCTGATCGACCTGCTCCGCCAGATCGGCACCGTCGCCGGCGAGCCGGCCACGGCCAAGACCGCCCGTGACGCCGCCGACCGCCTGTTCCGGGGCGTGGTGGCCGCTTCGTCCGTCGTCGGGACCTGAGCGTGCCCATCGCCAAGGGCCAGCCCTACGGCGCCCCCGGGCCGCTCCCCGAGGACGCCGTCGTCGTCCGTTCCGACGCCGAGGCCAGGGAGGTAGTGGAGCGGGCCCGCCGGGAGAAGCGCCCGCTCCCCACCCTCGGGCTGCTCGGCGGCGACCTGTGCCGGACCCTCGGGGGCGGCCGCGGCGGCCGCGGTGATGAAGAGCGCCTCAGGAGCGCCGGAGGCGTCTGCTTCCCGGTCGACCTGGGAGAGGTGCTGCTCGACGGGCGCATCCGTCTCTTCGTCGCCCACCTGGTGGCCCGTTCCCGCCTGTGGACCCGCGCCTTCGTGGCCATGAACGCCCAGTTCCTCGGGGACTGGAACCTGGGGCCCCGCGCCCACCCGGGCGACGGGCTGCTCGACACCTACGACGTCCGCCTGCGGCCGGGCCAGTTGCTGGCGGTGCGGGCCCGCCTGCGCCACGGCGCCCACCTGCCCCATCCCGGCATCGTCGAGCGCCGCGCTCCGGCGGTGACGGTGGAGCTCGAACGCTCCTCGACGGTCCGCCTCGACGGGATCGCCGTGGGCCCGGCGCGGAGCCTCGCGGTGCGAGTCGAGCCCGACGCCCTCCAAGTGGTGGTCTGACCGCGCACCGTCCAAGGCCTCGTTTTGCCCCGTCCCCGGGTGGGAACCCTTCTGCCACCGACGCACGAGAGGAGAAGCCAATGGCTGGCGAGTTCGACGAGACCAAGGGTCGCTTCAAGGAGGCCGCCGGCGACCTCACCGACGACGAGGAGCTGCAGCGAGAGGGCAAGGTCGACAAGGGCACCGGCAAGGTGAAGGAGTTCGTCGACAAGATCTCCGACAAGATCAAAGGCCGGTAGCAGGCGGCCTAACCTCGGGCCGGTGAGCCGGCCCGAGCTGGACTTGGAGACGGCCAAGCGGCGGGTGGTCGAGGAGGTGGAGGGGCGCGCCGAGCTCCTGGTCGACGTGTCCCACCGGATCCACGACCGACCCGAGCTGCTCTTCGAGGAACACCACGCCGCCGAGCTGCTCGCCGGGGCGTTGGAGAGCGCGGGCCTGGAGGTCGAGCGGGGTGCCTACGGGCTGAAGACCGCCGTGGCGGCGCGGGCGGGCGGCGACGGCGGCGCCCCCCGGGTCGCCGTGCTGTGCGAGTACGACGCCTTGCCCGGCATCGGCCACGGCTGCGGCCACAACGTCATCGCCGCCGCCGGGCTGGGGGCGGGGCTGGCCGCCGCCGCCGTGTCCGCCGACGCCGGCGGGGCCCTGCTGGTGCTCGGGACCCCGGCCGAGGAGGGGGGCGGTGGCAAGGCGATCATGGCCGGCCACGGCGCCTTCGCCGACGTCGACGCAGCGATGATGGTCCATCCCGCCGGGCTCGACCTCACCGAGCCGACCGCCATCGCCGTCGCCAGCCTGCGGGTCGAGTACGAGGGCCGGGGCGCCCACGCCGCCGCCGACCCCGAACACGGCCGCAACGCCCTGGACGCCGCCGTGCTCGGCTACAACGCGGTCGCTGCCCTCCGCCAGCACATCAGGCCGACCGAGCGGGTGCACGGCGTCTTCGTGGAAGCGGGGGAGAAGCCCAACATCGTCCCCCACCGCGCCGTCGCCGAGTGGTACGTCCGCTCCGACACCCTGGCAACGCTCCAGCCGCTGAAGGAGCGGGTGCTGGCCTGCCTGGAGGCGGGGGCGTCGGCGGCCGGGTGCCGGATGACCTGCGAGCCGGTGGCACCCGAGTACTCCGACCTGCGCACCAACCGGCCCCTCGTCGAGCTGTACCGGGCCAACAGCGCCACCCTCGGCCGTCCTCTCGACGAGCCCGCCCCCGGTCGACGGATCACGGCCAGCACCGACATGGGCAACGTCAGCCACGTGGTGCCCTCCATCCACCCGATGCTGGCGGCGTCACCGCCCGAGGTGTCGCTGCACTCCGAGGAGTTCGCCGCCTGGGCCGCCTCGCCCGAGGCGGACCGCGCCGCCCTCGACGGGGCCAAGGCCATGGCCATGACCGTCGTGGACCTGTGGCTGCGCCCCGACGCCCTGGCCGAGGTCCGCGCCGCCTTCGACGCCGCCCCCTAGTCTTCCGACTCCATGCATCCCTACGTCAGCGAGGAGTGGACGGCCGAGGAGGCCGACGTCCTGCGGCGGTACGTCACCAACCTCGACGGCCCGGTGTTCGCCCTGGTCAACCTGCCCGAGGTGGTGAAGGGCGCCCTGTTCGCCCGCTACTCCCGGTCGCCCAAGAGCCTGCGCCGGCTGTTCCTCGACGAGTTCGTGGGCGAGCTCGACACCGCCGGCGACACGAGCGTCGACGCCACCGTTGGCCAGCGGCGGGCCGAGGAGCTCTACGACCGGGTGTTCTACGAGTACGGCGACGACTCGGTGGCCCAACTGGGGGGCGTGCACCTGGCGTGCGAGCAGGCGTCCAACCTGCTCACCAAGGTCCTCGAGTGGGGCCGGCTCATGGCCTACCTCGAGCAGTCGACCCGCTACGTGGCCTACGACACCCGCCTGGGCGGGCGGTACCGGTACCACCGCGACCCCGTCGTGCTGGCCTCCCCGCTCGGCACCCGCTACGTGGCCGACCTCGACCGCCTGTTCGACGCCTACGCCGAGCTGGTGCCCGTCTGCCAGGAGCACTTCCGGCGCCTCCACCCCAAGGACCCGGGCGACTCCGACTTCGTCTACCGCCGGTCGATCCGGGCCAAGGCCTTCGACACCCTGCGCGGACTGCTCCCCGCCGCGTCGCTCTCCAACGTCGGGATCTACGGCACCGGCCAGGGCTACGAGGCGCTCCTCCTGCGCATGCGGGCGTCGGCCCTGCCCGAGGCCCGGTCCTACGCCGAGCTCATGCTCACCGAGCTCCGCAAGGTGATCCCGTCCTTCCTCAGCCGGGTGGACCGGCCCGATCGGGGCGGCGCCTGGTCCCGCTACCTCCACGAGACGTCGGAGGCCACCTCCCGGGTGGCGGCGGCGCTGTTCGCTGGCGTGCTCCCCGAGCCCCGGCCCGCCGTCACCCTCGTCGACTTCGACCCCGACGCCGAGGACAAGCTCCTGGCGGCCATGCTCTACCCCTACGTCGACCTCCCCGACGACCAGGTGCTGGCTCGGGTGCGGGCCCTGTCGGCGACCGAGCGGGAGGCGGTGGTGCGGGCCTACGTGGGCGAGCGCACGAACCGCCGCCACAAGCCGGGGCGGGGGCTGGAGCGGGTGAGCTACCGCTTCGACGTGCTCTCCGACTACGGCGCCTTCCGTGACCTGCAGCGCCACCGGATGCTCACGATCCAGTGGCAGCCCCTGGGGACGGCGCACGGCTACGTCGTTCCGCCCGACGTCGTCGACGCCGGCGGCGGGCCCCGCTTCGAGGAGGCCATGGAGCGCTCGGCCGCCCTCCACGACGCCCTCGTTCCCGACTTCCCGGACCAGGCCCCCTACGCGGTCGCCCTGGCCTACCGCATCCGCTACTCGATCGAGATGAACGCGCGCGAGGCCATGCACCTCATCGAGCTGCGGTCGGGGCCGGCCGGCCACCCGTCCTACCGCCAGGTGGCCCAGCAGATGCACCGCCTCATAGCCGAGCAGGCCGGGCACCGCCTGGTCGCGGCCATGATGACCTTCGTCGACCACGGCCCCACCGGCCTCGAGCGCCTGGCCGGCGAGCGCCGCTCCGAGGCCCGCCGCCTCCTCACCAGATAGAGCAACCCTCAACGAAAGGTCGAGGGCCCGATTCGCGAGTCCCCTGACCAGCGGGAACTCGCGAAGTGGCTGGTCACAGGCATTGTTGGAGACGGTTGGCCCGCTTGACACTGCGGGACCGACTGAGCATGCTCACCGGGTCCGAGACGCCCAGACCCCTGGTCGTGGGCCTCTGCGCCGGTCCCGGGCGGCGGGCGCCGAGGGGGCGGTCGAAGGGCAGCACGGGATTCGGGGGACCAAGTAGAGAACGTTCCAATAACCTCCCTCGCCGGCCCGAGACGGTCGGTGAGGGCGGGCCACCGAACGGCACCAACGGTCCCCTGGATCTCGGCTCGTGCCCCCGCGGCCAAGGGCCCACCGTCGTCTATGCTCCCCGCCCCAGACGGTCGAAGGACGAGAAGCGCTTGGCCGACGAAGAGGACGCCACCCTCGACGAGCTCGAGGAACCCGACGAGCTCGACGACGACGTCGAGGACCTCGACGACGAGGACGTGCTCGAGGACGACTCCGAGCTGGTCGACACCCTCGACGACACCCTCGAGGACGACACCGTCGTCGTCGTCGACGAGGACGAGGAAGACGAAAAGGCCGCCGTCGTCGTCGACGAGGAGGACGAGGACGAGGACGAGGACGAGGAGGTCGACCCCGACGACGTCGAGGCCGGGCTCGACGTCATCCTCAAGGACCGCCTGGTGGTCCCCGAGGACGAGGAGGAGGAGGAAGAGGAGGAAGCGCCCGATCCGGAGGAGCGAGTCGACGGGACCACCCGAGCCCTCGCCAAGCGCCCGGGCGAGTTCACCTGCCAGTCGTGCTTCCTCGTGAAGCACCCGAGCCAGCTGGCCGACGCCAGCCGGATGTTCTGCCGTGACTGTGTCTGATCCGCAACCGCCCCCGCCCGAGCGCCGGGCACCGCTCGACCGGCTGCTCGACCTCGCCCTGTACGCTCCGGTCGGCCTCGCCGTCGCCGCCCGCGATCTCCTGCCCGAGCTGGCCGACCGCGGCCGCCGCCAGCTCGAGGCCCGCCTCACCGCCGCCGGAATGGTCGGCCGCCTGGCGGTCAAGGAGGGGACGCGCCAGGCCGACCAGGCGGTGCGCCGCCTGACCGACCAGGCCCAGGCGCTGGCCCAGGCCGCCGGGCTGGTGCCGCCGGTGCCACCCGCGCCCGCCGGCGTCGACGACGTCGGGCCCGGCGGGGGGGGAGATCAAGCCCCCACCGCCGACGATCCTCCCATCGCCGCGCCGCCGGACGCGCCGCTCGACCCGGCCACGCTCTCCATCCCCGGCTACGACACCCTCTCCGCCTCCCAGGTGGTGCAGCGCCTCCCCGGCCTGTCGCCCGAGGAGCTCGAGGCGGTGCGGGCCTACGAGCTGGCCGGCCGGGCGCGCAAGACGATCCTCCACAAGGTGGCGCAGCTCAGGGCGGCCTCGTGAGGACAGCGCCCACGAGGTGAGGGCCGCGCCCTGATGGAGGTGGCCCGGCCGGCCAGCGCAGCCGACGTGCCCCGAGTGGCCGAGCTGGCGCGCGCGGCCATCGCCGAGCTCGCCCCCACGCGTGGGGGCGAGGTGTGGCGCGTCCGGGAGGCGCGCACCGAGCCGATCGAGGCGGGCCTGGAGCGCCTGCTCGACGACCCCGACGGCCGGCTGATCGCCGGGACGCTGGACGGCGTGGTGGTCGGGTACGCCGCCGCCCACGTCGAGCACCTGGGCAACGGGTCCCGGTTGGGCGTCGTCGACGACATCTTCGTCGAGGAGGAGGCGCGCGGCGTCGGGGTGGGGGAGGCCATGATCGACGACCTGGTGGCGTGGTGCACCGAGCGGGGATGCTTCGGGATGGACGCCATGGCCCTCCCCGGTCACCGCCTCACCAAGAACTTCTTCGAGGAGGCCGGCTTCACCGCCCGCAAGCTGGTGATGCACCACTCGCTGGCCGACGAAGGCGAGGTCCCGGGTACAGAAAGCCCATGAGGCCGGAGGTGTGCGTCGGCGCCATCGCCGTCTCGGAGGAGCGGCTGCTCCTCATCCGGCGGGGCCGGGGACCGGCGGCCGGCGTGTGGTCCCTCCCGGGTGGTCGGGTGGAGGCGGGAGAGACGCTGGCCGAGGCGGTCCTTCGGGAGCTGGCCGAGGAGACGGGGCTGGACGGGGTCTGCGACGAGCTGGTCGGCTGGGTGGAGCGGATGGGGCCCGACCACCACTACGTCATCTTGGACTTCGCCGTCACCGTCCTCGAGCCCCGGGAGCCCCGGGCGGGCGACGACGCGGTGGAGGCCGAGTGGGTCCCCCTCGACGAGGTGGCGCACCGCCGGCTGGCCGACGGCCTAGCCGAGTTCCTCCACGAGCACGGGATCGTCCCCGTCATCGCCTGACGCCGGCGGGCGGGCCGGCGGCGGGGACGATGGGTGAGCCGGAGGCATGGCGGGGCGGCTGGGACCGGCGGGCCGTGAGGCGTCGGGCCGGGGAGGGCGAGGGCGTCGCGGGCCCGGTGGGCGATGGGCACCCAAGAGCGCCCCGATCGCCGGCACCCGGGGAGCAGCCAGCCGCAGCGCCCGCTCCAGGTCCTCGCCCCGCTCGGCCGGGAGGCCGCGCGGGGCCACCGTGCGGCGCACCGGGGAGGCCACCACCGCGTCGAGCAGCGCCACCCACCGCTCGGCCGTGGTCTCGGGCGTCATGGCCTCGCCCGCCGCCCGGCTCAGCTCGTCACCGAGGTCGGCCGGGAAGCGGACGCCGGCGTCGGGAGGTCGCCCGCTGACTCGGAGGGCCCGCACGACCCGACCGTCGCCGAGGCACTGGCGGATCTCGCCCAGCCATGCGTCCTGCTCGGCGGCCAGCCGGCGCTCGAGCGCCTCCCGCAGGGTGCTGGCGAGGGCGCGCGACTCCTCGTCCCTCCCCGCCGCATCCGAACCCGCCACCACCGCCCGCAGGTCGCGCAGGCTGATCTGGTCGGCGTCGCTGCTCGCCGCCTCCGCCCGGTCACGCCACTCCGCCGCCCGCAGGCGGGGCAGCAGGGTCTCGGCCAGGGTCACCAGGGCGTCGGCGTGCACCTCGGGCTCACCCGCCTGGCGGGCCCGGGCGTTCTGCTCCTCGACCGCCTGGCGGACCGACGGGATCCCGCCGCGCAGGACCTGCTCGGCGACCGGTCGTTGCTCCGGCGGCAGCGAGTCGAGGACGGCCTCGCGGTGCTTGCGCCCGGGCTGCAGCCGCTTGGGCCTGGGGCGCGACGGCGGCGGCGCCGGCGCTTCACTCCGGGGGCGGCGGCC
>DATACM010000372.1:0-8094 GCA_036259055.1 Acidimicrobiales bacterium
CTCTACCTCCGCTGCACGGGCAGCGGCAGCCCGACGGTGGTCATGGACGCGTCCTTGGGAGCCGACTCCTCGACGTGGGCGCCGATCGAGTCGCTGCTTGCCCGCTACACGCGCGTCTGCGTGTACGACCGCGCCGGCGTCCGGCGCAGCGATCCTGCACCTTTCCCCCGCACGAGCCAGGACATGGTCGACGACCTCCGGACGCTGCTGCGTGTCGCCGGCATCCCGGGCCCGTACGTGCTCGTCGGCCACTCACTCGGCGGTCTAAACGTGCAGCTGTTCGCCCGCCAGGACGGCGGCCGGACCGTCGTCGGCGTAGTCCTCGTCGACGCCACGCCCGCGGAGTTCCCCGCCGTGGTCGAGGAAGCCGGGTTCCCGGTCCCGTCGCCCGAGGAGAACCCCGAGGGGGTCGACCTGTTCGCCAGCGCCGCCCAGGTGCTGGGCGCGCCGCCGTTCCCCTCCGTGCCGTTGGTCGTGCTGACGCACGGCGTCGCCATCCTGCCGCCGCCCCTCGAGGTGCCCTGGCAGCAGCTGCAGGCCGAGCAGGCGCAGCTGTCACCGCTCGGACGGCTCGTCGTCGCCCGGCGCTCAGGCCACTTCATCCACGAGGACGAGCCGCGGCTCGTCCTGCGGACCATCATCCAAGTGGTCAACGAGGCTCGCCGTCTTGGCGGACGGGGGGCCCGCCCCGCCGCCTGACCCGGGCTGGGGGACGCTTCTGGCACGCTCAGAGCGCGAGATCGCGCGACTTCCTGACCCAATGCGCGGTGGGGGTGGGGGCCCGCCTTCAGTGAGGGCGGCCGGCGTCGAGGCGTTCGCCTCCGGTGCGGCGCTCGACCCGGTCGGGCCGCAGGACGCCTTCCATGGGCTCGGTGCTGGGGTCGGTCGCCTGCAAGAGGTAGGGCGCGTACCCCCGGACCCGGTTGTCGTCCTGCGCCCACTCGTCGACGTCGTCCTCGTCGGCGTCGAGCAGGACAACCCACCGGTCGTAGTCGGGCTCGCTCGCCCACTCCGGGTCGCGCTCGGCCGCCATCGACCAGGCGATGTCGTTCGCCGGCCGGCCTGCCTCCGGTGCGTCCTCCGGGTCCACCTCGGGCGCGGCCGCCCGGTCGGGAACGGCGGGATCGGCTCCCAGGCCCCAGACGACCCACGTGCGCACCTCGTCCAACTCGTTGGCGGCGGCCACGTCGTGGTCCCACTGGCGCACGCCGGGCGCCTCGGCCCGTCGTCGTTGGCCCATCCGTCCTCCCTCGGCTCGGCGGGGCGCCGGCCGGCGCCCTGCTCCGCGGGATACCCACCGGGCGCCCGAGGGGAACGTCTCAGGCGTCGAGCCGGCGGCGGTCGACCGGGGCCCGGCGGCCCCGATGTGTGGCCGAGGCGCCACCCCGGGTAGGTACACGAGAACGGTGCTGCGCGCTTACCCGCTGGCCGGAGCGGTCGCGGGCGCCGGCGGGGCGCGGCAAGGTTCGAGAGGAGAAACCGTGACAACCACCGACACCATCACCAGGCCGTCGCGCAACGGCGACCGGCCGGAAGGAACCCTGCGAATCGCCCAGATCGCGCCGGTTTGGCTCCCGGTGCCGCCCAAGGGCTACGGAGGCATCGAGGCCATGGTCTCCCGGCTCGCCGATGGCCTGGTCGAGCGTGGTCACGAGGTCACGCTGTTCGCGTCCGGGGACTCGCGCACCAAGGCCAAGCTCGTCAGCCACTATGACGAGGCGCCGGGGATGGCCGAGGCGGTGGACAAGCCCCACCTCGAGTTCCCCCACGTCCTCAGCGCCTACGACCAGTCCGGCCAGTTCGACGTCGTCCACGACCACACGTTCCCGGTCGGCCCCTCGATCGGCACCCAGGTGGAAAGGGCGGCCGTGGTCCACACCATCCACGGGCCGCCGGCCCACCCCAGCGCCCGGTCGATCTACGGCCACCTCGGCGACCGCGTGCACCTCGTCGCCATCAGCGACTTCCAGCGCCAGGCCACGCCCGAGGTCAAGTACGCGGCCACCGTGTACAACGGGATCGACGTGGACCGCCACCCCTACCGGGAGGACAAGGAGGACTTCCTCCTCTTCGTCGGCCGCATGAACCCCGAGAAGGGGGCCCACGTGGCCGTCGAGGTCGCCAACCGAATGGGCCGGCGCCTCGTCATCGCCGGCAAGATGGCCGAGCCGGCCGAGAAGGCCTACTTCGACGCCGAGGTGCGCCCGCTCCTCACCGACAACATCGAGTGCATCGGCGAGGTCGACGAGCAGACCAAGCTCGATCTGTACGCCCGCGCCGCCGCCACGCTGATGCCCATCCAGTGGCCCGAGCCGTTCGGGCTGGTGATGGTCGAATCGCTGGCCTGCGGGACGCCCGTCGTGGCGCTCCGCAACGGGTCGGTGCCCGAGATCGTCGACGACGGCGTCACCGGGTTCGTCGCCGATGATGTCGACAGCTTCACCGAGGCGGTGTCGAGGATCGACACCATCGACCCGGCGGCGTGCCGGAAGGTCGCCGAGACGCGTTTCAGCACCGACGCCATGGTGTCGGGCTACGAGCAGGTCTACGCGTCGGTCTCGGCCTGACCGCCCTTCGCTGGTGAACGCCGGAGGCGCCGGCGAGCGGGGCCACGACCCCACTGCCTACGGCGCCTCCATCGCCGAGGAGTACGACGCCCTCTACGAGGCCGTCATGGACACGGAGGTGGCGGTCGACCGCCTGGCCGACCTGGCCGCGGGCGGCCCCGTCCTCGAGCTGGGCATAGGCACCGGGCGCCTCGCTCTGCCGCTGGCCGCCCGCGGGCTCCTCGTCCACGGCGTCGAGGCGTCGCCGGCGATGGTCGAGCGCCTGCGGACGAAGCCGGGGGGCGCCGGCATCCCGGTGACCCTCGGCGACTTCACCGACGTGCAGGTCCCCGGGCCGTTCTCGCTCGTCGTGCTCGCCTTCAACACGATCTTCGCCCTGCCGTCCGAGGACGCCCAGGCGGCGTCCTTCCACACCGCGGCACGCCACCTCCGCCCGGGCGGGCGGTTCGTGGTCGAGGCGTGGGTGCTCGACCACGGGCGGTTCGTCGACCGCTCGGCGGTGAGCGTGCGCCACCTCACCGCCGACCGGCTCAGCCTGGACACCGCCCGCATCGACGCCGGCGGTGAGCGCATGGAGACCGTGCAGGTCGTCTTCTCCGACGGTGGGGTGCGCCTCTTCCCCGCCAACCACACCTATGTCGGGCCGCGGGAGCTCGACCTCATGGCCCGCTCAGCGGGGCTGCGGCGCGAGCAGCGCTGGGCGGGGTGGGACCGCAGGCCATACGAGGTGGGCAGCAAGGCGCACGTCACGGTCTACCGCAAGCCCGACGACAGCCAGTAGCTACCCGGTATGGCAGGTGCACTGGCAGGAGAACTCCTCCCCTGTCGGTCCGAGCTCGGCCGGCCACCACTGCGAGCAGGCGTCGTGGTCGCCGTTGAGGCACTCGGCGCTCTGGGGCTTGACCGTCAGGGAGACCACGCCCACGACGACGGCCAGGAGTGACGCCGTCGCCGCCACCGTGAGCCGGCTCTTGGCCTTGTTGTGGCAGTCGCGCTCGGGATTGATGAACCCCTGGCCGGTCTCGACGTACTCACCCGGCTCCGCCCCCAGCAAGGGCGGGCCGCAGTCGACCGCGTCGGCGAACCGGAACGGCAGGAGGACCCAGCCGACGGAGAGAAGCAGGATGGCCACCACGACGCCGGACACGACCTTCTGCTGCTTGGTCACGAGCTCACTTCCCGGTGCTTGCCGGCGGGCGCGCTACGGCAGGACCGGGCCCGTCACACCCGGGCCAGGATCGCCTCGGCGATCTGGACGGCGTTGAGGGCGGCGCCCTTGCGCAGGTTGTCGCCGGAGACGAACAGGGCCAACCCGGACTCCGAGCCCGGGTCCCGCCGGATCCGCCCGACGAGCGAAGGATCGATGCCCGCCGCCTGAAGGGGTGTGGGAACGTCGGCCAGCACGACGCCCGGCGCCGCCGCCAGGAGCTCGGTCGCCCGCTCGGGTGCGATGGGGCGCTCGAACTCCACGTTCAGCGCCAGGGAGTGGCCGGTGTAGACGGGTACCCGCACGCAGGTGCACGACACCGCCAGCTCCGGGATCTCGAGGATCTTTCGGCTCTCGTTGCGGAACTTGTGCTCCTCGTCGGTCTCGTCGTCGACGAGCTTGCCGGCGAGGGGGAGCACGTTGAAGGCGATCGGCGCGGCGAAGGCCGACGGCGCCGGGTACTCGACCTGGCTCCCCGACGTGACCAGCTCGCTCGAGCGGTCGGCGACCTTGCGCACCTGCTCGTCCAGCTCGGCGATGCCCTTGACGCCCGCCCCCGACACCGACTGGTAGGTGCTGACGACGATCCGGCGCAGGCCGGCTTCGTCGTGGAGGGGCTTCAGCACGGGCATGGCGACCATCGTCGTGCAGTTGGGGTTGGCCACGATGCCCTTGGGGCGGTGGTCGAGGGCGTGGGGGTTGACCTCGGCGACGACGAGCGGGACGTCGGGGTCGTTCCGCCAGGCCGACGAGTTGTCCACGACCACCGCGCCGGCGGCCGCCACCTTGGGCGCCAGCTCCCGAGAGACGGTGGCCCCCGCCGAGAAGAGCACGAGGTCGAGGCCGCCGTAGTCGGCGGTGAGGGCGTCCTCCACCTCGACGTCCCGGCCCTCCCACTGGAAACGCCTGCCCGCCGAGCGGGCGGAGGCGAAGAGCCGCAGCTGTGACACGGGGAAACGGTGCTCGGCCAGCACGGACCGCATCACCGTGCCGACCAGGCCGGTGGCTCCGACGATCCCAAGCTTCACGTCTGACACGACACCACCGTACCGGTTGACGCCCAGCTGGCTGCCGGCGCCTACTCCTCCTCCTCGGGCAGGTCGAGCCCGAAGGCGGTGTGCAGGGCCCGGACGCCCTTCTCGACGTCGGCGGCGTGGACCACGCAGCTGATGCGGATCGACGACGTGGAGATCATCTCGATGTTGATGCCGGCGTCGGCCAAGGCCTCGAACATGGCGGCCGCCACTCCGGGGTGGGTCTTCATCCCCGCCCCCACCAGGCTGATACGGCCGATCTCCGAGTCGTGGCGGACGCCCGCCGCCCCGATCTCGGCGGCCAGCGCCTCGGTCACCTTGAGCCCGGTCGGCAGGTCGGCGAGGGGGACGGTGAAGGAGATGTCGGTGGCCCCGTGGTCGGAGACGTTCTGCACGATCATGTCCACGTTCACCGCCTCGTCGGCCAGCGCCCGGAACAGGCGGGCCGCGATCCCGGGGCGGTCGGGGACCTGGGCGATCGTCACCTTGGCCTCCGAGGTGTCGTGGGTGACCGCCGAGACGATGGCCTGCTCCATCGATGCCTCCTTCCGGACCCAGGTGCCCGGCTCCCAGGTGAAGCTCGACCGGACGTGCAGCTCCACGCCGTGGTTGCGGGCGAATTCCACCGACCGCAGCGCCAACACCCGCCCACCGGTGGCAGCCGCCTCCAGCATCTCCTCGTACGACACCTCCGGGAGGAGCCGGGCCCGGGGCACCACGCGCGGGTCGGCCGAGTAGACGCCGGCCACGTCGGTGTAGATCTCGCACGCGTCCGCGCCCAAGGCGGCGGCCAAGGCCACCGCCGTCGTGTCGGAGCCGCCTCGCCCGAGCGTCGTGATGTCGCGAGTCAGCGACACGCCCTGGAAGCCGGCGACCACGACGACGTGGCCGTCGCCCAGGGCCTGGCGCAGCCGGTCGGCCTTGACCTCCAGGATCTTGGCCCGCCCGTGGGCGGTGTCGGTGACGATCCCGGCCTGGCTGCCGGTGAACGAGGTGGCCGGCACCCCGCGGTCCCAGAGGGCGATGCACAGCAGCGCCATCGCGATGCGCTCGCCGGCGGTCTGCAGCATGTCGAGCTCGCGCCCCGGTGGCGAGGGGGAGACCTCGTGGGCCAGCCGCAGCAGGTCGTCGGTGGACTTCCCCATGGCGCTCACCACCACGACGACCTGGTGGCCGTCGGACTGGGTGCGCGCCACATGCTCGGCTACGGCTCGGATGCGGTCGGGTCCCGCTACCGACGTGCCGCCGTACTTCTGGACGACGAGGCTCACGGCGGACCCAGGGTAGTCATCTAGGTTGGACGCCCGTGCCCACCCAGAACCAGAAGCGGCAGCGCCAGAAGATGGGCCGCCAGGCCCGCCAGGCGGCGCTGCTGGCGGCGAGGAGGCGCCGAGCCCGGCGCAACCGCGCCATCGTCGCCGGCTTCCTCGCCCTCCTGCTCGTCCTCGGCGTGGCGACCCTCGTGGGCGGCGGGAACGACAGCCAGGAGGTGGCCACCGACACCACCGCCCCGCCCTCCGAGGTGTCGCTGCCCCCCGTGCCCCCCGGGGGGACGATCGACGGCGACACCCCCTGTCCGCAGGCCGACGGGTCGTCGCCCCGGACGCTGAAGTTCGCCAAGCCACCGCCCATGTGCATCGACCCGAACGGCCGCTACACCGCCGAGATCAAGACCAACCTGGGCGTCGTCACCGCCACCCTCGACGCCAAGGCGGCGCCCAAGACCGTCAACAACTTCGTCGTCCTCGCCCGGTACCACTACTTCGACGGGATCTCCTTCCACCGGATCATCCCCGGGTTCGTCATCCAGGGCGGTGACCCCGAGCTCAACGGGCAGGGGGGCCCGGGCTACGAGTTCGAAGACGAGCTTCCCCCCGCCGGCCAGTACAAGGTCGGCTCGCTGGCCATGGCCAACTCGGGGCCGAACACCAACGGCAGCCAGTTCTTCATCGTCACGGGCGAGCAGGGCGCCGCCCTGCCCCCGCAGTACTCGCTGTTCGGCCAGGTGACGGGCGGCCTCGACGTGGTGCAGAAGATCGACGCCGCCGGCTCGCCCAACAGCCAGGAGGGCAAACCCACCCAGGTCGTCACCATGGAGTCCGTCACCATCAAGGAGGCCTGAGCATGGCGACCGAGTGCCCCGAGGCCGACGGGTCCAGCCCCAAGCGTCAGCGGTTCGATTCACCCCCGCCCATGTGCATCGACCCGGGGCGGAGCTACACCGCCACCATGGTGACCTCGAAGGGCACGATGACCATCGCCCTCGACCCGATCGCCGCCCCCCTCACGGTGAACAACTTCGTGGTGCTGGCCCGCTACCACTACTACGACGGGGTCACCTTCCACCGCATCATCCCCGGGTTCGTCCTCCAGGGCGGCGACCCCGAGGGCACCGGCCGCGGCGGCCCCGGGTACCGCTTCGCCGACGAGCTACCCCGCCCGGGCCGCTACGAGTTGGGCTCGCTGGCCATGGCCAACGCCGGGCCCAACACCAACGGGAGCCAGTTCTTCGTCATCAGCGGCCCCGACGGGATGCGGCTGCCGCCTCAATACTCGTTGTTCGGCAAGGTCGTGGGTGGCCTCGATGTGGTCGCGGCGATCGACGCCATCGGATCGGCGTCGGGCAAGCCCCTGGAGACGGTCACCATCGAGTCGGTGACGATCTCGGAGTCCTGACCGGGCTCCTCGCTAAGTCGGGAGAGCCTCCAGGCCCACCTCGCGGCCGTTCTGGAACACCACGGCCTTGCCCGCGCCCTCGACCGTCCAGGAGCCGTCGGGGCGGCGGATGAGGGCGGTCTGCTCGTCGATGGCCACCACCGGAAGGCCGGGCGGCGCCATCTCGATCGTGCGCTTGGCCTTCTCGGGGGACCACGTGTCGTGGTGGGGGATGATGGCCACCTGGGCCACGAGGGCGAGCCCGAGCGTGAACGCCCCGCCCCGGGGGTCGACCATGGGATCGCAGAGGACCATGGCCCCCGCCGACGACCCGGCCAGGACGGCCCCGTCGTGCCAGGCCGCGACCAGGGCGTCCCAGACCGCGGAGTCCTTGACCACCGAGCGCAGGTGCATGGGCGAGCCCCCGGCCAGGTAGAGAAACCGGCTCCGGCGCACGGCCTCGGCGTTGGCCGGGTCCTCGGCCTCCGCCCGGTGCAGGACCATCAGGCCGCGAGCCCGGCCCCCGAGGGACTCGAACCAGCGCTCGGCCGTCTCCACCGCCCGCTCGGGGTGCTCGTAGGCGGCCGCGGCGGGCAGGACGAGGACCTCGGGACTGCCCGCCTCCTCCAGC
>DATACM010000373.1:0-2617 GCA_036259055.1 Acidimicrobiales bacterium
CAATCAAGGGTGCCTGCGGACCCCGGCGCCAGACTGACCTTCGGGCTCACGGCACCATTGCGATTCCCGGGCTCGGCGGGCGACACGCCCCGAGTTTCATCCCCACGGGTGCTCGCCGCCAGGGAGGCATGGGGGCTGACCAGCGAAGATGACTGCGTAGCTGCTGTCAGCGATTCGGGCCGAAGGCCCGACCGAAGTAGATCAGCAGTCATCTAGCCGGTGGGGGCGGGCACCCCGGCGATGAGGTGGCCGGGCAGGGCGCCCAGCGCCCCGGCGACCTTCCGGGCGCGGGAGCCGTCGCCACAGGCGCTGGTCAGGCGAGCGAGCTCGAGGTCGGCCTCGGCGGCGTAGCGCCGGGCCACGTCGAGGGCCGAGGCCACCGCCCCGTCGGCCCGGACGAGGGCCCGGGCCTCGTCCACGCCCACGGCGTCGATGGGGCCGCCGAGAAGGCGCCGCAGGGCCTGGCCCGCCTCGTCGTGAGCCAGGGCCCGGATCACCGGCAGGGTGTAGACGCCCTCGACCAGGTCGTTGCCGGCGGGCTTGCCCAGCTGCTGCTCGGTGGCGACCACGTCGAGGATGTCGTCGACGATCTGGAAGACCATGCCCAGGCGTTGCCCGTAGGCGGTGAGCGCCTCGATGGCGGGCCGGGGCGCACGCGCGGTCAGCCCCCCGATGCGGCAGGCGGTGGCCATGAGGGCGGCGGTCTTCCCGGCGATCGAGGACAGGTAGGCGTCCTCGGTGCGGTCGACGTCGAAGGTCTGGGAGAGCTCGAGCACCTGGCCTTCGCACAGGCGTCCGATCGTGGCGGCCAGCAGGCCGGCGACCTCGGTGCCGAGGGAGGCGGCGATCTCCGACGCCCGCGCCAGCAGGAAGTCGCCGGCCAGGATGGCGACCAGGTTCCCCCACCGGGCGTTGACGCTCTCCACGTTGCGGCGGGTGCGCGCCTCGTCCATGACGTCGTCGTGGTAGAGGGACCCCAGGTGGACGAGCTCGACGGCGCAGGCCCCCATCACCACGTCGTCGGGGGCGGGGCCCCCGTCCAGCTGGCCGGCGCAGAGCGCCAGGGCGGGCCGCAGGCGCTTCCCTCCCGCCGGGATCTGGTGGCCGGCGACCTGGCTGAGGAAGGGGTCGTCGGCCTCCACCGCCCGCCGCAGGGCCACCTCCACCCGGGCCAGGTCGGCCTCGAGGTGCGGGAGGGCGAGCAGCGGGGCCAGGCTGACCACCCTGAGACGCTACGCCAAGCCGCTCCGCTGTCAGGAATCGAGCCGGACGTGCCGATGTTCTACAGGTGGAGAGAATCGGCGGACCGTGTCATCAGGAGCGGCCCGGTTCCATGTACGAGAAGGCCGGCGGGGTTGGGGCCCCGCCGGCACCGGCGGGCGTGCTCCGAAGGAGCCGGGTGCCCGCCGGCACAGACACTGCGTGTTACATCTACCGGCCCCCCCGGTAGACTTGCGCCACGGACCCCAACCGAAAGGGAGGGAGGGTTCCCTTGTTCGAGCGATTCACGGACCGGGCTCGCAGGGTCGTCGTGTTGGCCCAGGAAGAGGCCCGGCTTCTCAACCACAACTACATCGGCACCGAGCACATCCTCCTCGGGCTGATCCACGAGGGCGAGGGGGTGGCGGCCAAGGCGCTCGAGCAGCTCGGGATCTCCCTCGAGGCGGTCCGGACGCAGGTCGAGGAGATCATCGGCCACGGCGGCTCGTCGCCGAGCGGGCACATCCCGTTCACCCCCCGGGCCAAGAAGGTCCTCGAGCTCTCGCTGCGGGAGGCCCTGCAGCTGGGGCACAACTACATCGGCACCGAGCACATCCTCCTCGGCCTCATCCGCGAGGGCGAGGGCGTGGCCGCCCAGGTCCTCGTGAAGCTGGGCGCCGACCTCAGCCGTGTCCGCCAGCAGGTCATCCAGCTCCTCTCCGGCTACGCCGGCAAGGACCCCGCCGCCAGCGGCGGCCCCAGCGGCGAGTCCGCCCCCACGGGCTCGCTGGTCCTCGATCAGTTCGGCCGCAACCTCACCCAGCTGGCCCGGGAGAAGAAGCTCGACCCGGTCATCGGGCGCGAGCGCGAGATCGAGCGGGTGATGCAGGTCCTCTCCCGGCGCACCAAGAACAACCCCGTCCTCATCGGGGAGCCCGGCGTGGGCAAGACCGCCATCGTCGAGGGCTTCTCCCAGCGCATCGTGGCCAACGACGTCCCCGAGACGCTCAAGGGCAAGCAGCTCTACACCTTGGACCTGGGCGCCCTCGTCGCCGGCTCCCGCTACCGCGGCGACTTCGAGGAGCGACTGAAGAAGGTCCTCAAGGAGATCCGCACCCGCGGCGACATCATCCTGTTCATCGACGAGCTCCACACCCTGGTCGGCGCCGGCGCCGCCGAGGGGGCCATCGACGCCGCCTCCATCCTCAAGCCCATGCTGGCCCGGGGCGAGCTGCAGACCATCGGCGCCACCACGCTCGACGAGTACCGCAAGCACCTGGAGAAGGACGCCGCCCTCGAGCGCCGGTTCCAGCCCATCAAGGTCGAGGAGCCGACGGTCACCCACACCATCGAGATCCTGAAGGGCATCCGCGACCGCTACGAGGCGCACCACCGGGTCACCATCACCGACCAGGCC
>DATACM010000374.1:0-1877 GCA_036259055.1 Acidimicrobiales bacterium
CGCGCCACCTCGCGGCGGCGGCCGGCGGCCAGCGCCTGACGCACGGCGAGGCCGAGGGCGACCACCAGGGAGGCGGTGAGGAGCGGCGCCGGGCCGGCGAGGAACGCCTCCATCGGGCTCACGCCCGCGCCCTTGTGCCGATGCCATCGGCCGCCGGCGCCCGGACCTCTCGGCCCCCACCCAAGCCGAGCCACGCCGGGTCGGGCGGCCGGCCACCGGCCAGCCGCGGGGCTCGGCCGGGCAGGGCGACCAGCCCCGACGGCCCGGCCAACGTCCGGGTGCGGCGGCCGCCCTCGTCCCCGGGACGCTCCGCCCCGCCGTCGACCGGTGGGCGGTCGACCACCTCGGCCACCTCGACGACCCGGCGGGCGCCGCCCGGCGTGCGCGCCACCTGGACCACCAGGTCGAGGGCCGACTGGAGCTGGGAGCGCACGGCACCGAGGGGCAGCTCGACGTCGCCCATGAGGATCATGGTCTCGAGCCGGCGCAGCGCGTCCTCGGGACTGTTGGCGTGGCAGGTGGAGAGCGACCCCTCGTGGCCAGTGTTCATGGCCTGGAGCATGTCGAGGGCCTCCGGGCCCCGGACCTCACCGACGAGGATCCGGTCGGGGCGCATGCGAAGGGCGTTGCGCACCAGGTCGCGGACCCGCACCGCGCCGGCGCCCTCGGCGTTCGGCGGCCGGGCCTCGAGGCGCACGACGTGCTCACCGGGGAGGCGCAGCTCGGCGGCGTCCTCCACCGTGACCACCCGCTCGCCATCGGGGATGCATGCGCCCATGGCGTTGAGGAGGGTGGTCTTCCCGGCGCCCGTGCCACCGCTGACGACCACGTTGAGGCGCACCTCCACGGCCCAGGCGAGCAGCTCGACGACCGGGTGCGGGGCGAAGGCGGCCACAGGGACGTGACGGGCGCCGAAGCGCCGGATCGTCAGGCACGGGCCGTCGACGGCGAGGGGCGGCACGACGGCGTTGACCCGGGACCCGTCGGGCAGGCGGGCGTCGACCAGGGGCGACGAGCGGTCGACCCGCAGGCCGAGCGGGCCGACGACCTTCTCGATCAGGTGCTCGATGGTGGGGGTGTCGAGACGCAGCGCGGTCCGCTCCAGACGGCCGGCGCGCTCGACCCACACGGGGCCGGGGCCGTTGATCATCACCTCGGTGACGGCGGGGTCGGCGACGAGGGGCTCGAGGGGGCCCAGGCCCCGGACCTCGGCCAGGACCTCCTCGACGACGCGGGCCCGTTGGCGGGCGCCGAGCAGGGGCGCCTCCTCCCGCACCAGGGCGGCGAGCCGCTCGGGCGCCACCGGTCCGCGGCCTTCGGCCAGGAGACGGGCATGAACCCGCGAACGGGCCCGGACCGGGCTCAGCGGACCGGCGTCGCCGCCGCCTCGCTCGGTCATGCCGCCTCCTGGTGAGCTGCGCTCGACTGGCCTGGAGGGACCGCCGGCCCCTGCGGGCGGCGGGCGAGAAACAGGGGCCGGCGGCCCCGCTCGCCTCGCTCGGTCATGCTGCCCGCCGAAGGGAGCGCTCGAGCCGGCGGGGGATCCTCGCCGCGAGCAGGCCGGCGTCGACCGCCCTGGCGATCGCCGCGTCGTAGGGCACATGGGCGCGCAGGGGGATGCCGAGGGCCTCCTCGATGTCGCGCCCCGACAGCGACCTGCCCTCCTCGTTGACGAGCACCAGGCCCGAGGCCCGCAGAGGGGCGGCCACCGCCCGGCGCAGGCCCAGATAGCAGGGCCGCAGGACGAGCAGCGAGAGGCTCGCGCCCGCGGCGACCGCGAGGGCCGCCCCCGAGGCCGCCCGCCCGCAGTCGGCGACGACGGGCCGGGGGTCGGCGGCCAGGGCGGCGGCGAGCGCCTGCGCCCGGCCGGGGTCGTC
>DATACM010000375.1:0-3082 GCA_036259055.1 Acidimicrobiales bacterium
GCGAGGAGGGCGCAGCCCAAGCCCACGAGCAGGTCGACCGGTCGGAGCCGCCACCCGAAGTCGTCGCCCAGGCGCCCCGTCCCCTTCCGCGCCGATGCCCAGAGCACCGAGCCGCCCAGACCGGTCCACAGCCCCAGCTGGCTGACGGCCAACCCTCCGAGGGTCAGCTCCTCGTCGCCGGTGGCCCCCAGCCAGATGCTGGCGACGACGCTGGAGAGGAGGAGCCCGGCGAGCATGCCCGCGGCGGCGTCGCCCAGGCCCCACCGGGGGCGGTGCGGGACGTCGGTCGCCGCGGGCGCCGGCGGTTCGGCCGGCCCGGAGTCCATGACGACAGGCTAGGAGCGGGTCAGGTCACGTCGCGCCGAACGAGGAGGCGTGCACCGACGGCCGCGAAGGTCACCCCGTAGGCCAGCAGCACCAGGCCGCCGGCCCAGGCGGGCAGCAGGCTTCCCTCGGCGAGGGTCTCCTGGCTGAGGGCCCGGGCCGCCCCCTGCGGCAGCCACTTCCCCACCGCGGGCAGCAGCCCGACGAGGGCGCTCTCGAGGACGAACTGCCAGACGAGGGCGGTGACGACCGCCGCCACCTGGTTGCGGATGAGGGCGCCGACGCCCACTCCGATGACGCCGAAGAGGGCCGACGAGGCCAGCCCAGCGGTGAGGGGCAGGAGGACGTCGGCGCTGAGCAGGCGGGCGCTGGCGTCCTCGGCGGCGAGCCACGGAAGCCCGATGGCGAGCACGACGAGCGACGCCACCGCGCCGAACACCAGGCCGACGAGGGCCATGGCCACGACCTTGGCGCCGATCACCCGCGAGCGGGAGGGGGTGATCAGGAACGTCTGGGTGATCGTTCCGTGTCGCAGCTCGCCGGTGACGACGAGGATCCCGAGCACCAGGGTGAGCACCGAGATCGATCCTCCGTTGGCGAACACGTTGCGTACGCCCTCGGCGGTGTGAAGTGGGGGCCCGCCCTCCTCGCGCCCGGCCGTGAGGATGACGGCGACCACGCTCAGCGCCGCCATGGCCGCCCCGCCGGCGAGCAGCCCGTAGGTGACCCGGATCGTCCTGAGCTTGAGGAGCTCGGCCCGCAGCAGGTTCCTCACGGCTGTCCCTCCCGCGAGCCGGTGAGCTCGAGGAACACCGCCTCCAGGTCGGCCCGGTCGGAGGTCATCTCGTAGACGGCGATGCGGCTGTCCGCCGCTGCCTGCCCGACGGCGTGGGCGGTGACCCCGGCGGCGACGACCAGCTCGGGCTCGGCCAGCCGGGCGACGACGCCTCGGGCCAAGAGGACGTCCCGAAGGCGCTCGGCCTCCTGGCTGCGCACGCGCACCTCCCCCGCCGACCGCCGGACCAGCTCGTCGAGCGTCGCCGCCGCGACCAGACGGCCCGCGGACACGATGACGACCCGGTCGACCGTCTGAGCCACCTCGGCCAGCACGTGGCTGGAGATCAGCACCGTCCCGCCCCGGGCGGCGAACGCCCGGAGGAAGCCCCGCAGCCAGTGCATGCCCTCCGGGTCGAGGCCGTTGGCGGGCTCGTCGAGCACGAGCACCTCCGGGGCGCCGAGCAGGGCGCCGGCGAGGGCGAGCCGCTGGCGCATGCCCAGCGAGAACCCACCCACCCGCCGGTCGGCGACCGCTTGGAGGCCCACCTGGGTCAGCGCATCGCCGACCCGGGCCGCTGGCAGCCCGGCGGCAGCCGCCGCCACCCGGAGGTGGTCGCCGGCCCGGCGGCCCGGGTGGAAGTCGGACGCCTCCAGGACGGCGCCGACGCGCCGGATGGGGTCGTCCAGCTCCCGGTAAGGCTGCCCCAGGACGGTGGCGGCGCCGCTCGTGGGCACCACCAGCCCGAGCAGGCTGCGCAGAGTGGTCGTCTTCCCGGCGCCGTTGGGGCCGAGGAAGCCGGTGACCGTCCCCGCCTCGACCTCGAAGCTGAGGTCGTCGACCGCCACGACCGGCCCGAAGCGCTTCGTCAGCCTGTCGACGCGAATAACCGCCACAGGAGTCACCTCCGCCGTCGCCCGTCCGGCGGCAGGTTAACGGAGGGCCGGGGTCAGCCGGCGAGGGGCTCGGCCGCCGGCTCCACCGCCCGGCGGTCGTCACCCGACCATCCGAGCGGGACGCTCACCCGGTCGGCGTGGAACGTGCAGAGCTCGATCATCGAGGGATCGGGGTCGTCGGGGAGGTCGTCCAGCCACACCTTCCGGTTGGCGTACTGGAACGTCAGGCATGCGGTCGCCGTCGCCCCGCACGCCGGCCTGTCGCAGAGGCGTGGGCGGTCCATCTCCTCAACGCTAGCCAGCCGACGCCGCCGCGTGGCGGATGGAGGCGCCGGCGGCTTCGGTAGGGCGCCGCGGACGCCTAGCATGAAGGCGTGAGCCCCCAGCCCCCGCCGCCGCCTCGCGGCGCGCGCAAGGAGCGCCAGACGCCGCCGAACCTCCCCGGCCGGCCCGGCTGGCCGCGCCCGATCGTCTGGGCGCTGATCGCGGTGGCGATGCTGGCTGCGCTGCTCGCCCCCCAGGTCACGGGGTCCAGCTCCGAAGAGATCCCCTACAGCAACTTCCGCCAGAAGGTGATCGCCGGCGAGGTCGCCAGCGTGGAGATCGCCAACGACACCGCCCACATCAAGGGCAAGCTCAAGAACGGGGACACGTTCACGTCCACCGCTCCCCAGGAGCTGCCCGACGCCGACTTCAACCTGCTCGTGGAGAAGGGCGTCCGTTACCGCTTCATCTCGCCCAGCTCGAACATCCTCGGCTCGATCATCGTCTGGATCCTGCCCATCGCCCTGCTCATCGGCTTCTGGTGGTGGATGGGCCGGCGGGCCCAGGGCCAGATGGCCGGCATCATGTCGATCGGGCGGTCGAAGGCCAAGGTGTACACGACGGAGAAGCCGAAGACGACGTTCGCCGACGTGGCCGGCTACACGGGCGTGAAGCAGGAGATCACCGAGGTGGTCGACTTCCTCAAGTCGCCGGGGAAGTTCCGCGAGATCGGCGCCCGCATCCCCAAGGGCGTGCTGCTGGTGGGCCCGCCGGGGACGGGCAAGACGCTGATCGCCCGGGCCGTCGCCGGCGAGGCGGGCGT